>DASPRE010000045.1:0-2542 GCA_035624615.1 Burkholderiales bacterium
ATGGAACTGAAACCAGCTTGTAAATGCGAGCTTGTGTTAATCTCTAATTACTACGCATCAGCAAAATAATGTCTCCACCCTCAATTTCCACTATTTTCGCGCGATAACCCAGGAGCGAACGAAGTCCGATTAAAGTACAGCGCGATGACTGATACGCTTGATGAAACAATAATGCGGGAGGCGTTGCAACTTGCCGAGCGGGCACGGCAGCACGACGAGGTCCCGATCGGTGCGGTTGTGGTAAACAACGGCGAAATTATCGGTCGAGGATATAATTCGCCGATCTCTGAAAGTGACCCGACCGCGCATGCGGAAATCCGTGCTCTGCGGGATGCCGCGAAAAAAATTGGAAATTATCGGTTGAATGATTGCTCGCTTTATGTAACGCTCGAGCCTTGCCCCATGTGCGCCGGCGCGATTATGCACGCCCGCATTGCGCGCTTGGTTTACGGAGCCAGGGATCCGAAGGCAGGCGCCTGCGGCAGCGTGGTAGACCTGCTAAAGGAAACACGGCTCAATCATCACACACAAGTCGCTGGTGGAATACTTGCATCGGCATGCGGCGCAATATTGCAGCGATTTTTTGCGGAGCGGCGAGGGGTTGAAAATTGATCGCCCGGATCATCGTAAGTTTACCGCGTCAGAGCCTGACGTTGTTGGATGACTCGGGCAAAGAAGTGGATCATTATCTGGTCTCCACTTCAAAAAACGGTGCTGGAGAACTAAACGGCAGCTATTGTACGCCGCGCGGTTTGCATGTGATTCGCGCCAAGATTGGCGAGGGCCAGCCGGCCAATACCGTATTCGTCGATCGCCGTCCGACCGGAGAAATTTACACTCCAAAACTGGGCAAGCGTTATCCCGGCCGCGACTGGATTCTTACGCGCATACTCTGGCTTTCAGGCTGCGAAGTGGGATTCAACCGCCTAGGCAAGGTGGATACTATGCGACGCTATATCTACATTCACGGCAGCCCGGACAGCGCAAAAATGGGCCAACCGGGGTCAATTGGTTGCATCAGGATGCACAATGTAGATTTGTTGATCTTGTTCAATGGCGTAGCAGTAGGTACGCCGGTGGAAATCCGCGAGCGCTGATTTTTTTGAGCGATCCCTTTCCCGATCGTAGATTGCCAAGAGTACCATCTTCTGGGGTAGCATTAGCGCCCTATAAACAGGAAGTTAAGATGTATTACAAATATTATTGTGCATTGCACAATACTGTGCTAGACTTTTTTTAAATTGCTTGAAATTTATTGATTCGGAAGGCAAATCTGCATGAGGTTAGCAGGCAAAGTTGCAATCATAACGGGTGCCGGACGGGGCATCGGACAGGCCACCGCCGTAAAATTTGCGAAGGAAGGCGCAAAGGTTATCGCCTGCGATTTGACGCCCGAATGGTTGAATGAAACGGTACAGAAAATTAACTCCGCAGGCGGGGAGGCTACCGGTTTTGTTGTCGATGTGCGAGACAAGGCGAGCATCGAAAACATGGTTAATTGTGTCGTGAAAAAATACGGCCGGATTGATTGCCTGGTAAACAACGCAGGCATCGTGATGGACAGCCAGCTTAAAAACATGACTGACGAGCAGTTCGACAAGGTAATCGATATCAACCTCAAAGGCGTGTACAACTGCACTAGGGCAGTCGTGGATGTCATGTTGCGGCAGAATTCTGGAGTGATACTTAATGCCTCATCGATTGTCGGTTTATACGGTAATTTTGGTCAAACGAACTATGCAGCGAGCAAGTTTGGAGTAATTGGAATGGTTAAAACCTGGGCCAGGGAACTGGGAAAGCGAGGAATCCGCACCAATGCGGTTTGCCCTGGGTTCATTGAAACTCCCATCCTGAGCTCAATGCCGGACCGGGTTCTAAAAGCCATCGAGGAGAAAGTGCCGCTGGGCCGCTTGGGACGACCCGAAGAGATCGCTAATACCTACGCTTTTCTCGCCTCCGACGAGGCCAGCTATATCAACGGCGCCGTGATTGAAGTGGGCGGCGGCGTTACAATCTAGCGCTGAGCGAATAATTCGGCCAGCTTCTCCCGATTCGGGGCGAGCACCACGCCTTTCTCGGTGATCAACCCAGTCACTAATTCCGCAGGAGTTACGTCGAAAGCCGGGTTGCGTATCTTCACGCCTTCAGCCGCCCAGCGCGTATGACGGTACCCTGAAACCTCCGAAGCCGGGCGTTCTTCAATGGGAATGTCTGCACCACTGGCGATTTTGAGATCTATACTGGAAAGCGGGCACGCAACGTAAAAAGGAATATGATGCCGCTGTGCCAGCACCGCGAGCATATACGTGCCTATCTTGTTTGCGACATCACCATTTGCAGCGACGCGATCGGCGCCGACGATAACCAAATCGATTTCCCCGCGGCTCATCAGATGACCAGCCATATTGTCGGTAATTAAAGTCACTGGTATATCATCCTGGATCAGCTCCCAGGCGGTAAGCCGCGCGCCTTGCAAGAAAGGTCGGGTTTCCCCGGTAAATACGCTGACTCTGTTGCCTGATTCCACAGCTGAACGGATGAC
>DASPRE010000072.1:0-2989 GCA_035624615.1 Burkholderiales bacterium
TGCATGAGGTCAAGGTTCCTCGCAAGGCAACAAGCAAATTCGACCGTCCGCCACCTGTGCCCGCGAATGCGCCGGAGTTCGTCCGCAAAGTGACTGCAAAAATGTTCGAAGGTCTGGGCGACCAGATTCCGGTGAGCCTGATGCCAGTGGATGGAACCTTTCCCTCTGGTACGGCTGCTTGGGAAAAGCGCAACATCGCCGACGATGTGCCCGTCTGGCGGCCCGACCTCTGTGTCCAATGCGGCCAATGCGCTTTTGTCTGCCCGCACAGCGTCATCCGTGCGAAATATTTCCACCAAGCCCAGCTCGACGGTTCGCCGCAGAGCTTCAAATCGGCGCCGGTTAACGCGCGCGGCTATCCGGATGTTCGTTTCAGCCTGCAGTTCTATGTCGAGGATTGCACGGGATGCGGCCTATGCATCGAAGCATGTCCGGCCCACAGTCCGGTGGACCCGGGCGTAAAGGCGATCAACCTCAAGCCAAAAGCCCCATTGATTGAGGCGGAGCGCACCAATATCGCATTTTTCGAGCGTCTACCGGTCAACGACCGCGCGCGAGTTGATTTTGCAAATGTGCGCGGCGTGCAATTTCTGGAGCCACTCTTCGAGTTCCCGGGTGCGTGTCCCGGCTGCGGCGAAACACCTTATTTAAGGCTCCTTTCCCAGCTATTCGGCGATCGCATGATGGTCGCGAATGCGACCGGTTGCTCGTCGATTTACGGCGCCAATCTACCCGTCACGCCGTGGAGCAAAAATCACGAGGGCCGCGGTCCCGCTTGGTCCAACTCGCTTTTTGAAGACGACGCCGAATTCGGGCTCGGCTTCCGTCTCGCCGCCGACCAGCATTTTGATCTCGCGACCTCGCTCCTTAAATCATTGATACCGGAACTCGGAGAAACTTTCGTTGCGGCGATCCTTGGAGCACCACAAATCCAGGAGTCCGAGATCCGCGCCCAGCGCATTCGCGTAGCCGAACTCAAGACTAAGTTGCTGGCGCTCGCCAAGCGCAATGAGACAGCGCGCGACCTGCTCTCCGTCGTCGACCATCTGGTCCGGCGGAGCATCTGGATCGTGGGCGGTGACGGCTGGGCGTATGACATCGGTTACGGCGGCCTCGACCATGTTCTTGCGAGCGGTCGCGACGTGAACATCCTTGTGCTTGACACGGAGGTCTATTCGAACACCGGCGGCCAGGCCTCAAAGGCAACCCCGCTGGGCGCAATTGCGAAATTCGCCGCCGCAGGCAAGCGTACGGCGCGGAAAGACTTGGCACTCCAGGCAATTGCCTATGGAAATGTCTACGTGGCTCAGATTGCGATGGGCGCCAACCCGCAGCAGACCCTGCAGGCATTGCGTGAGGCGGAGGCCTATGAAGGGCCATCCTTGGTTCTCGCCTATAGTCATTGCATCGCTCACGGTTTCGACCTGCGGTACGGAATGAAGCAGCAGGATTTAGCGACGGCCAGCGGCTACTGGCCGCTGTTCCGCTACATTCCAGCCATGCGCAAGATCGGCGAGAATCCGTTTCGGCTTGATTCGCCGCGGCCGACCATTCCACTTAAGGACTATGCGTACAACGAACTGCGCTACCGGGCGCTGGCGCTGACACGGCCGGCAGAGGCAGAAGATCTGCTACGTCAAGCTCAAGCGGGCGTCGAAGAGAAGTACCGCAGCTATGAGGCTTTCTCGAGCCTCGAGGGCGGGCCTACTCCGGCCCAAGTGACAACGGGTGCCCGAAGAACGTGAGGCTCGGGCGATGACATCATTCGAAGGAGTGCGAAAGCGATGGACCTAACGACGCGATATCTGGGACTTAAACTAAAGAATCCACTGGTAGCGGGGGCGAGCCCGCTCAACGGCGATCTGGACAATATCCGCCGTTTGGAGGATCTGGGCGCCGGGGCAGTGGTTCTCCCGTCGATTTTTGAAGAACAGGTGGAACACGAACAACAGGTGATTGAACGTGCCATTACGACCGGCAGCGATTCCTATGGAGAGGCGCTCAGTTATTTCCCCGCGCTGGCCGCTCATGCCATTGGGCCGGAGCGTTATATCGAGGTGGTCCATTTCGCCAGCAAGGCGGTCGATATTCCAGTCATCGCGAGTCTCAACGGGACCACCAACCGCGGCTGGATTAATTACGCACGCCAGATCGAAGAGGCGGGCGCCAGCGCAATCGAATTGAATATTTACTTTATTCCCTCCGATCTTGAACTCTCGGGACGAGACGTCGAACAGCGCTATCTGGAGATCCTGGGGGTCGTGAAGAAAGTCGTGCAGATTCCCGTTTCGATCAAGATCAGTCCGTACTTCAGTGCGCCTGGCCATATGGCGCGACAGCTTGATGAAGCCGGCGCAGATGGTTTGGTTCTGTTTAACAGGTTCTATCAGCCAGATATCGATCTCGCGCGGCTTGCGCTCGTGTCCGATTTGAAATTGAGCCATTCGAGCGAGATCCGCTTGCCGCTGCTTTGGATCGGCGTATTGGCGGGACAGATCAAGGCTTCGCTTGCGGCCAGTACCGGCGTTGAAAGTGTAGATGAGGTCATCAAGTACCTGCTCGCCGGGGCTGACGTCGTGATGACGACATCGTCACTGTTGAAAAATGGAATCGGGCACATGAAGGTGTTGCTCGACGATCTGACAAACTGGTGCGAAGCACGCAAGCTCGAAACGCTGGATGCTCTCCGGGGGCGCATGAGCCATAGAAACATTGCGGACCCGATAGCATTCGAACGGGCCAACTATATCAAGATCCTGCAAGGCTACAACATTTCTTAGAAATGACCTCTTGCTGAGAACTGTATTTCCACCAGGAATCAAAGGATCGACGAAAATTGGGAAAGCACGATTAATCAGGACTTCCTAGTTAGTGCGGCGACCTTCTCGATTTGATGGACCTTTATATACCTGTCGGTCGTGGAACGCGTCTTATGCCCAAGGCGCTTTTGAGCATTTTCCGGATCGTCCGTCGCAGTTTTTGCGCGGAT
>DASPRE010000078.1:0-28513 GCA_035624615.1 Burkholderiales bacterium
TGCATGAATGGCATGTAAAGAAATGCTTTTTGGCTCGCATTCAAGGATTGATTCACTCTTGCAGTTAATGCTTCCTGGGCCAAAGCCAGTGCCAGAGAATCGTAGGCAAACGACAAAGGATTACCGCGATAGATATTGCGCGAAAACTGGTCCAGAACGATTATTTCGGCGAGCCTTCCCAACGGCTTGTCCCTCCAAATATAGAGCTCGCATCGAGCCGCGGCCTTATGTACCTCCAGAAACCTGTCCGCTATCAATCGATCAAAATCGCTGTCTTTTTTCCACCAATATTTTGGCTCGATCTCCTTAAACCAAAAATCAATGATTGCCTCGTAATGCATATTGGAATGGTTAGCTATTAATAGTGAAGCGAACTACCGAAAGGCGGAGTTATATTGCAATAGTTCGCACATAGATTAAACAGAATCGGGCAACGGTGGGAGCAATTTTTTTGAGTATTCACTGTGAGCCGCCAAACGGCGAAGACGGCGAATCCTTCAGCACTCAGATTCTTCTGCTGTCATAAGCCCAGTGCAATAGCGCCTGCCTCTGCTTCCGGCGGCAATTCAGGTTACCTCTAAGGCAGTGCTTTTTAATCTGGGCAATATGTCTTCTCATGGCCATCCATCTTTTGATCTGACGCTCATCATCAGGGCATCTACGCCCCATGTAGTATCTGCAATACCACTGAAACCAACCTCTCGGGTCTTCATGATAGATCCAACCTTTTTCCAGCCAGTAGGATAAAGGCTTCGAAGCATTTACTCCGAAACAGTTCAGCTCTTTATTACGAAATTCGTGGCAAAGCTTTGCCTTCTTAAACCAGTCTTCAGGAAACTCCTGTTTGCAGTCCGTCATGTACTTGCCGCCAAAAACACCGAAGGCGAGAATTTCTTTGGGAGTCAGTTGAGGCTTGAAATCGGGATGGAAGTTTCTGCCAACAGGCTCCGTCAAGACGTACCGGTAATTTTTCTGCATGAGATCGTTGACGATTACTTCTCTTTTTTTCATTTGAACATGGGAATCCATCGAGCATACTAAATATATAAGGAACAATCAGGTCCGCCATCGCCTGTAAGCCGCCAAGTGATAAGCCAAAGCGAAGGCTGCACCAGTTTCCTCCCCTTCTGCACCGCTGACGTTTGGCAGGCAAGTTGGGGGAAGTCGCTGAGCACTGTCTAAACACGTGGCTGCGAAGCGGACTGTGCGGCTTGCACACCCACCCAACTTGCCAACAAACCGGACGAAGCTTTGAGCCCTTCGGTAAACTCAGGACAGGCTTGGCGAAGGGCCGACGCAGGGGGCTGCCGGTTCTTAGATTACTTTCTCTTGGCCGCGCAAGAGAAAGTAACCGGCTGACGGGCGGCCCCCCGACCTGTTTTAATCATCGGCTGCCATTCTATCTCTGGCGCTAGGCTTTATAGCAATCAAGTAGTTACCTTGTACACGGCATCGTTTTCGCGCGCGTGCTCGATTACTTTCAAGCCGAATTCCTGCCCTACACTGACCTCGGACACAGATTGGTGTTCAATCTGCAAGGATTCGACCTTCTGGCGGAAGTCGCTGGTGTGACCGGTGATATGGATGGTGTCGCCGACCCGAAGAGTGCCCGAATCCAGCCGCACTATTGCGACCGAAAGATGACTGTAGTGGTGGGTGACGGTGCCAATGCGCTCTTCACCTGCACTCGGGGCGGGTATTCCTGCCGGCCGTGCCGGCCTGCTCACTGGCCGCGCCATCGGAACCAGCCGGGCGGGCTGTTTCTTAGGCGCTGCGCGCCTTACCGCCGGCTTTTTCTTTGCAGGCTTTTTCCTGGCTGGTGCGGCCTTTTTGCGCGCAGCCGGTTTTCTCGCGGGCGCTTTTTTCCGCTTTACCTTGGTTTTCGCTTTCTTTCTGGTTGCCATATTACCCTCCGTTGGGATTTTAAATCGGACAATAGAGTGTGCTTAGTAATCCTAATCGTCCGAGCTGAACATAGCAATCTTCACCCGAACAGCTTCAAGAAAAGCAAGTGCGTGGGAAGGTATATTAGCGCTGGGAAGCCGAGCATCAAAAGGCCAAGAAAAACGAGTGGCGGGATGCGTTTTTGCGGTTTGTTTCCGAAACCAAACACCCAGTTCACATTCTCTTCGGGGTCGGTAAGCCAGTAACTTACGGGGAGGACTGTCCAGGCGAGAGCCGTTTGGGCAATCCAAGCCTTCGGTTCGTAGCCGAGCCGGGCGATCATCCACAGTAGCAATGCGGGCAGGAACACATGGAACAACGAGAGTGCCCTGAGATACAAAGGCTTGCTTGCGTCGAACATATAGTCGGAGAGCCCGCCTACACGCTTTCCGGTCAGAAGTTGCCCGAAGAAACTTAAATTCCAAAGCACCTCTGGAAGCAATACTCCAACCGCCATCATGCTTGCCAGAAATGCACTTTCAAACCACAGCGCGGCAACCGTGACCAGCAGTGCGATGTCTGAAAACCACAGTAAGTTGCCGCGGCTGTACTTGACCGAATATACTGCCATCGTAAGCGCAACGAAAAGCGTGTAGGCAAGCTTAATCCAGAGCGGGATCACAGCGTTTCCGGGTTGCTACTGCTTGCGGCCGCGCGAAATAGCCGCTTTAACCTGCTTAGGTGCTGTGCCGCCGATATGATTGCGGCTTTTGATCGAGCCTTCCAGACTCAGGAAAGGGTAAACGTCTTTGCCAATGAGCCCGGAAAACCTCTTTAGTTCGTTGAGCTTCAAATCGCTCAAATCGCAGCCGCGCTTGACGGCTAAGCGCACCGCTTTCGCCACCACCTCGTGCGCGTCGCGAAATGGCAGGCCTTTCCGTACCAAATAGTCTGCAAGATCGGTGGCGGTGGCATGGCCTTGTGTTGCAACCTTGCGCATCGCTTCGCGGTTGACTTTGATACCCGGTAGCATCTCGGCGAAAATTTTCAAACTGTTCACCACGGTGTCCGCCGCGTCGAACAGCGGTTCTTTGTCTTCCTGGTTGTCCTTGTTGTAAGCGAGCGGTTGCGCTTTCATTAGGGTGAGCAGTGCTACCAGGTGGCCGTTGACCCTGCCGGTTTTCCCGCGCAGGAGTTCAGCTACATCGGGATTTTTTTTCTGCGGCATGATCGATGACCCGGTGCAGAAACGGTCGGCTATTTCTACGAAACCGAATCCGGGGCTCATCCACAAGATCAGCTCTTCGGCAAAACGCGATAGGTGCGTCATGATAAGCGCCGCGCATGCAGCAAACTCAATTGCAAAATCGCGATCGGAAACCGCATCCAGCGAGTTTTCGCACACTCCATCAAAACCCAGCTCCTTCGCTACACGCATGCGGTCTACCGGGTAGCTGGTGCCGGCGAGAGCTGCGCTGCCCAGCGGCAACTGGTTCAATCGCCTGCGGCAATCGGCCAGCCGCCCGGAGTCGCGCTTCAGCATTTCGAAATAGGCAAGCAGGTGATGGCCGAAAGTAACCGGCTGGGCCACTTGCAAGTGGGTAAAACCGGGCATGACGGTCGCAGCGTGCTTTTCTGCGACTTCGAGCAAAACGCGCTGCGCGGTTTTGATGAGCTTCGAAATTTCGTCTACCGCCGCGCGCAAATAAAGCCGCATGTCGGTGGCGACCTGATCATTTCTTGAACGCGCGGTATGTAGCTGTTTGCCGGCATCGCCTATAAGCGCGATGAGCCGGCTTTCGATGTTCATGTGCACGTCTTCCAGCTCCGGCCGCCATGGAAATTTGCGTGAAGCCATCTCGCCGGTTATTTGTTTCATGCCGTTCTCAATCGCATTGAGGTCCTGAGCACTGAGAAGGCCGACGGCATTGAGCATGCGCGCATGCGCAAGTGACGCACGGATGTCGTACGGCGCAAGCCGTTTGTCGAAATCAACAGATGCAGTATAACGTTTTGTGAGTTCCGTTACCGGTTCGTTGAATCTTCCTGACCAGTTTTTGGAGCCCCCGGAGTTGGATTTTTTTGCCATGAGTGTTAGCTTGTCAAATATCGCGCCCTGTGTAACGCTAAACTGGAGAGCTTAACAGACGCAGATACCATCGATATCATAAAAAGTGCCAAGTATAAATCAAAACGCATATCCAGGTGCTTTACCGAACTTCCGCAACCTCGGCATCCTGCTGCGGATTTTGCTGTTGGTAAACGCAGCGTGCCTGGTTGCGGCCGCGATAAAAAGCGCCTCGATTCAGCAGACGTTGCAGGAGTTCACCGCCATAGCCGCGCTGATGGAGCCGATACTGATACTGAGCCTCCTGGTGCTGATGGTCGGCAGTCCCTGGCTTAGTCGGTTGCCGTTTTATTGGGGAGCGGGCATTGTTCTGCTGGTAGAGCTGGCGCTGGCTACTTTAGTGTACCGACTTGGGGGGAATTTTTTTGGAGGCGGGATTGTCCCGCTGGAACGCCTTTGGTTGTTTTGCCTATTGATGACGTCGGCGCTCATCATTTATTTTGACATGCGCAGCCGGTTGCTTTCGCCGGCGCTTGCCGAGTCCCGTTTGCAGGCATTGCAGGCGCGCATCCGGCCCCATTTTCTGTTCAACAGCATCAACGCCGTATTGAGCCTGATTCGCAGCGACACCAAGCGCGCCGAAATCGCGCTAGAGGATCTTTCGGATTTGTTCAGGGTACTGATGGCGGATAACCGTCAGCTCACGACACTGCAGCAGGAAGTGGACTTATGCCGGCGCTACCTCAATCTGGAGCAATTGCGCCTTGGAGATCGGTTGCAGGTGGAATGGCATATTGATAACATGCCGCGCGACGCCCAGATTCCGCCACTGGTGCTTCAGCCGCTATTGGAAAACGCCGTATATCACGGCATCGAGCCTCGAACGGAGCCTGGCGTTATCAACATTAATATCTTTCTCCGGAATGACCAGGTGCACATTGTGTTGCGCAACCCCTATGAGCGGGAGGGCGATCATCACGCGGGCAACAAAATGGCCATGGAAAATATCCGTGAGCGGTTGAGCCTGCATTTTGATGTTGAGGCAAGCCTCAGCGCCACGCTGCGTGGAAATTCATACCAGGTGCAGATCATAATGCCCTACTTGCGTTCAGAAAAATGACCGATCCCTTACGCATCATAATCGCGGATGATGAAACACCGGCTCGCAACAGGCTCAGGGAGCTGCTGGCCGATTGCGCGGCCAGCTTTCCGCACGAGGTGGTCGGCGAAGCTACGAATGGACGCGAAGCGCTGGAATTAATGTCGCGAGTGCCGGCGGATCTCCTGCTGCTTGATATCCGCATGCCGGAAATGGACGGCATCGAAGTCGCGCGTCATCTGTTGAGGCTACCGCAAATGCCGTCTGTCATATTTACCACCGCATATGACCTTTACGCGATTCAAGCGTTTGAAGTGAACGCGGTCGATTATTTGTTGAAACCGGTGCGTAGCGAGCGCTTGCTGGCTGCTTTGCAAAAAGCCGGCCAAACCCGCCCGCCGGGGCAGGAACAACTGCAAAAACTCGCGCGCCGGCCACGCAGCTGTCTGAGCGTGCAAGAACGCGGCAAAATCGTCCTGATTCCCATAGGCGAGATCATATTTCTCAAGGCGGAACAGAAATACGTAACGATACGCACGCATGAACGCGAGTATTTGTTGGAAGAATCGTTAACCAACCTGGAACAGGAATTCGCGGTTAAGTTTATCCGCATTCACCGCAATTGCCTGGTTGCAAAGGACAGCATTACGGGATTTGAAAAGGTGGCAGAGGATAGCGGGGAAGCCCACTGGGAGGTGGTGCTTAAGGGAGTGCAAGAAAAACTACCGGTTAGCCGCCGCCAGCAATACATCGTAAAAGAATTCGCGAAGTGAAAGGTACTTCTTTAAGTCCGGGCGACGCCAAGCTCGGGCGCGGTCCGTGTTAAAATAAAGACAAAAATAGGTATCTGCGGTACGCGACCGGCGGGGAAATAATTGAGCAACGCTGCGCTTAAAGCAACACCTGCCAAGATTGTCATTGCTTCGCGCGAAAGCGCGCTTGCGCTATGGCAAGCGCGTTTCATTCAGGGCAGACTCAACGCGTTGCACCCGCAACTTCAAGTCAGTATATCCGGAATGACGACCCAGGGAGACCGCTTGCTCGACACGCCGCTCGCAAAAATCGGCGGCAAGGGGCTTTTCGTCAAGGAATTGGAACAGGCGTTGCAGCAGGGAACCGCCGATATAGCAGTGCATTCGATGAAAGACGTGCCAATGCGTTTGCCGCACGGGTTTGCGTTGGCGGCGATTACTGAGCGCGAAGATGCCCGGGATGCATTTGTGTCAAATAACTATCCGGCCCTGGAAGCATTGCCTGAAGGCAGCGTGGTCGGCACTTCCAGCCTGCGCAGGGAAAGCCAGCTGCGCGCGCGCTATTCGCACCTCAAGGTAAATTCGCTGCGCGGCAATGTTGAAACTCGGCTGAGAAAGCTTGATCAAGGGCAGTATGCGGCAATCATACTGGCGGCCGCCGGTTTGAAAAGGCTTGGTCTGGAGCGGCGCATCACTGCGCTGTTAAGTCCGGAGCAAAGCCTGCCCGCGGTTGGTCAAGGCGCGCTAGGAATCGAATGCTTGAGCAGGCGCGAGGATATACTGCAGCTATTGCAGCCGCTGAATCACCGCGAGACCGCGCTTTGCGTTGCTGCGGAGCGAGCGATGAGCAAGGCGCTTGGCGGCGGTTGCCAAGTGCCGCTAGGTGGCTATGCAAGCTTGCAAGGGGAGGAGATACATTTGCGCGGTTTTGTCGGAACGCCTGACGGCAGCCGGTTGGTGAGCGCTGAAGTGCGAGGCAAAGCCGGCGATCCGGAAACAGTGGGCGAAACATTGGCAAAAGCGCTGCGAGCCAACGGCGCAAACAAGATACTCGCGCAGCTAGAATCGGAACGGGCATGATGGATACCGGACCGAAGTTGTCTTCTGCGGCGCGGTCGCACGCATTAAGCGGCTGCAATATCGTGGTGACACGTCCGGAGCAGCAGGCGAAGGACCTTGCCGAATTGATCCGCGCCAAGGGTGGCCGTGCTATCCTGTTTCCTACACTGGAAATCATCGAAGCTGAAGACTTGCGCCCGCTGCATCAGTTGGTGGGCCGCCTTGAGCAGTTCGACCTAGCTGTTTTCGTTAGCGTCAATGCGGTGAATTGCGCGATGAGCGCGATCGTCTCGCGGCGCAGCCTGCCTGACACGCTGAAAATTGCCGCGCTCGGTGCCGCCAGCCGGAAGGCGTTGCAGCGTTTCGGCGTGAAGGACGTGATTTGTCCTGCTTCGCGCTTTGACAGCGAAGCACTCCTTGAACTTCCGCAATTACGCGACGTTGCGGACAAAAACATTGCGATATTTCGCGGCGGGGACGGGCGTGAACTGCTTGGTGAGACCTTGGCTAAGCGCGGGGCGAGAATTGAGTATGTAGAATGCTACCGGCGCGCAAGACCCAATGCGGACCCAGAGCCGCTTATGCAGCTGTGGGCGGATGACAAAATACATGCCATCACAGTAACCAGCAGCGAAGGACTGCGCAATTTATTCGAGATGATGAACGAGAGGGGGAAGGAGTTGCTCAAAAAGACCCCGCTTTTTGTGCCACACCTGCGCATTGCCGAAGCGGCGCGCAACCTGGGGATCAGCAATGCGGTGGTGACCGAAGCCGGTGACGCTGGCCTATTGAAAGGATTGATTGAATGGTTTGCTGAAAACAGGGTGGTCAACGATGACCGATAATTCGCAAGCTGAGGCCCCCCCTGCGCCGGCCAAGCCGGGAACGCAATTCAACGTAGCGCTTTTAATATCGCTCATTCTGGCGGCTCTTTTGGCATGGCAGTGGTTTGATACCCGCGCTCAGATTGCAGAGGTGCAGCAGGATTTCGCCAGGAGGCTGGGTGATATTGTCGGCGTCGCCAAGGACAACCGCGCTATCGTCAAGGACAACCAGGATGCATTGCGCGAAACGCAGATAAAACTGGGTCTGCTGGAGAGCAAGCTCCAGGAATCGCGAAACCAACAGATTGCACTGGAGAGCCTGTATCAGGAACTTTCCCGAAACAGCGACGAATGGGCGATTGTGGAAGTGCAGCAGATGCTCGACATCGCCAGCCAGCAATTGCAGCTGGCGGGCAACGTCAAGGCTGCGCTAATTGCGCTGCAGATGGCGGATGCGCGACTGCAGCGCATCGACCGGCCGCAGCTTATTCCGCTGCGCAAAATCATCAACAAGGATATCGACCGCCTCAAGTCCGCGCCTTACGTAGACACAGTGGCAATCAGCGTGCGTCTGGATGACCTGATATCCAAGGTAGACAACCTTCCACTGGCAATGGATACGCGCCCGCTTTCAGCGCCATCCGAGGCAAAAGGGCCGAGTGCGCAGAGCGCGTGGCTCAAATTCGCGCGAGAAATCTGGCAGGACGTGAAACAGATGGTGCGCATTCAGAATACTGCTGGGCAGGAGATACCGTTGCTTACGCCGGACCAGTTTTTCTTCTTGCGCGAAAATCTCAAGCTGCGCCTGTTAAGTGCGCGGGTGGCCTTGCTGCTGCGTGATGAGACCAGCTTCAAGTCCGACATTGACGCGGCACAGGAATGGGTCACGCGCTACTACGACGGCAGTTCCGAGGAGACTAAGGCCGCTTTAGCCAGCCTACGCCAATTGCAGGAAAACCGTGTAAGCATCGCCATCCCGGATATCTCGGCAAGCCTAGATGCGGCGCGTAATTTCAAGCTGGTTCGCGACAAGGCGACAAAATGAGGTTTTTGGTCTGGGTTGTGGCGATTTTTGCCCTGGCGGTGGCTTTGGCTGTGACGATTGGGTACGGCAATGGCTATGTGCTCCTCGTGTATTCCACCTACCGCATCGAACTTTCTCTCAAGCTGGCAGTGCTGTTTTTGCTTGGCGGATTTTTGGCTGCCTACGTACTGATCCGTCTGCTGGTGCACACACTGCGCATCCCCGGGCATGTGCGCGCATACCGCGCGAGGCGACGCCGCGAAAAGGCGCGCAGCAGATTCAATGAAGGGTTGCATATGTTTTTTGAAGGGCGTTACGGCAAGGCAGAAAAAGCTGCGGCTGCCGCTCTGAAAATGGGTGAATCCCCGGGTCTGACTTCGCTTCTGGCGGCTCGCTCAGCGCATCAATTAAAAGCGTTTGACAAGCGCGATGATTACCTTAACGAAGCCGAAAAGCAGGCACCCAATGAAATAACGGCGCGGCTGATGACGCAGGCCGAACTGCTGGTCGACGAACATCGCTACCAGGACGCGCTCGCCGTGCTGGCTGCTTTGGACGAAAGTGGCGCCACGAAGCATGTCGCTGCACTGCGCCTTGAACTCGAGGCGCAGCAGCATGTAAAAAACTGGGAACAGGTGCTGAACCTGATTGCTCTGCTGGAAAAGCGCGGATTCTTCGATGCCAGCCAAGTGCAACATTTGCGCGTCTACGCGAACCAGGAGAATCTCAAGCAGCATGCGAATGACGTCGCAGAGCTCCAGGAATGCTGGCGGAATATTCCCTCGTCGGACAAAAAAATCAGCGGAATTGCGGTTGCCGCGGCGCGCTGCTTTATTGCGCTCGGCGCCTGCGGCATGGCACAGCAGATCATCGAGCAAAGCCTGGATACACAATGGGACAGCGATCTAGTCTACCTATACTCGGAATGCCTTGGGCAGGATTCCTTGAAACAGATTGAACGTGCGGAAACAAGGCTGTTTGATCATCCCAATGACGCCTACTTGCTGCTCACACTAGGTAGGCTGTGCGCCCAGCAGGGACTCTGGGGCAAGGCGCAAAACTATCTGGAAGCCAGCATTGGCGTGGAGCCGACCGTCACGGGGTACCGGGAGCTCGCGAAGCTGCACGAGAAAATGGGCCAAAATGACGTTGCAGATGCCCACTACCGGGAAAGCCTCGATTTGGCTTTCAAGCAATTACGCGAAATTTCCGGTGGCAGGCGCAAGCTCGTGCTTTGAATATATAAGCTGTTCCCGGTTTCAAAGCTAGGCCTAGCTCGACTTGGGGTCATTGGAGAAAGTAAACGAGTCAGAATAGAACTCCTCCAAGGAAAGGTTGCGCATGGCAATAAAGTCGCGCCGCGCGGCTTCCACCATAACCGGTGCGCCGCATGCATAGACCTGAAAGCCGCTCAAATCCCCGAAATCATCCATTACCGCCTGATGTACCAGTCCGTCGCGCCCCCGCCAGCGGTCGTCGGGAAGCGCCTCTGATAGAACCGGAACAAACTTGAAATTATGACGTTCTCGCTGCCACTGCAGCGGCAGGTGCAACATGTATAAATCAGCTAACTTGCGCGCTCCCCAATACAAGATCATTTCGCGACGGTTTTTCTTGTAAAAGGCGTGCTCGATAATGCTTTTAATGGGAGCGAAGCCAGTGCCGCTGGCGACAAAAATTATCGGCTTATCGGAATCTTCGCGCAGAAAAAAAGTGCCCAGCGGACCCTCGAAGCGCAAGATATCGCGCTCTTGCATTTTGTTAAATACGTAATCGGTGAACGCGCCTCCCACAATATTGCGCACGTGTAGTTCCAGGCACTCATCGTTGTGCGGGGGATTTGCCATCGAGAAACTGCGGCGCTTGCCCTCCTTCATGAGAATGTCGATGTACTGCCCGGCGAGGAACTGCAAGCGCTCGTTGGAGGGGAGTTTCAGGTAAAGCACCATCACATCGTCTGCAGGCTGCTCCATTTTCTGCACGCGGCACGGCAGTTTTCTAATCTGTATATCCCTGACGGCGCTTATTTCGCGCGCTTCGATAACCAAATCGGATTGCGGCTTGGCCTGGCAGAAGAGTGCCATACCTGCAAGTTTTTCGGCTTCGCTAAGCGCGCTTTCCTGATAAACGCCGTAATCCACTTTTCCGTCGAGAATTTTGCCCTTGCATGAACCGCAGGCCCCGTTTCGGCACCCGTACGGCAGGCCAAAACTCTGGCGCAGTGCGGCTTCAAGCACGCTTTCGCCCGACTCGACCGCAAATGCATGATCGCTTGGCTTGATGATGACCTGAAAGGACATTCAAATAATCCTCAAGGCGGGGATACCACTGTATTACTGGATACCTTAAACTATTAACAAATGAGACGGCTGTTAATTATAGGTTGCGGCGATGTCGCGCTGCGCACGGTGCGGAGGTTGCCAGTGGGTTACCGCGTTTATGGTCTTTCCCATTCTCCCGAGCGCCACCCTTTGTTGCGCAAGTACCGCATCACGCCCGTTCCAGGAAATCTCGACGAGCCGGAAACTCTGGAGATGCTTAGCGGATTGGCACAAGATTTAGTGCACTTCGCCCCGCCGGCAAACCACGGCACGCAAGACATGCGCACGGCACATCTGCTGGCGGCATTGGCAAAGGGGAAAATTTTACCACAACGGTTTGTCTATATCAGTACCACTGGAGTTTATGGCAACTGCGACGGCGATTTCGTTTCCGAGACGCGGCCCTTGCGGCCGCAGACCGTGCGCGCCAAGCGCCGCCTGGACGCAGAAAGCAGAATTCGCGCATGGGGAAAACGTAACGGTGTCCGTGTGAGCATCTTGCGGGTACCTGGAATTTATGCCGGCAACCGATTGCCGCTGGAACATGTCAAAAACGGCGCTCCAGCATTGCTGCCGGAACAGGACGCCTACAGCAATCATATTCACGCCGATGATCTGGCACAGATCGTGATTGCATCATTGCGTTTCGGCAAACCAGGGAGGGTGTATAACGCCAGCGACGATTCCGAACTCAAAATGGGCGATTACTTCGATCTGGTAGCGGACCGTTTCGGGCTGCCACGCCCTGTGCGAATTTCCTACGATGAAGCGCGTCGGCGAATTCCCGAAAGCCGATTGTCGTTTATGCGAGAATCGCGGCGGCTTGCAAACCGGCGCATGAAGCGCGAGTTGCAGGTGAAATTAGATTATCCGATGGTAGCTGATGGGCTCAACGCGGGACGGGACTAGCGAAGCGAGGAGATTATGGCGACGATGGTTAGAAAACTCACTGAACGGCTCCGCGAAAAGCCTGTCGTAGCGATTATCTTTTGGAGATCAGCCTATGGAAGCTAAATTCTTAATTTGGCCTGTGTTGCTGGGTCTGCTCGCAGGATGCGCTGGGACATCGGTCAAACCCGAGTCCAAGGAAATATCCCTTGAGCAGCGTCTGCCGCTGCGCTTGGCAGTGGATATGAGTCCGGGGGATCTTGCGCTGCAAACACATAATTTTTACAACATCCACGGCTATTTTGAAACCTACCATTGGACCGCCGAGGGCAAGTTGGTACAGAATGCAGCGCTGACCGCTTTCGCACCGCTGGTCGAGCAGGTTTTGCCGCGCAATGAGATGCCCGTGCCGGACATGATCATCAGGGTGCGCGGCAGAAGCATCTACAATCCCATGGCGCAAGCCTGGTATGTCGATGTCACTGCGACCGGTTATCTTGCAAATGGCGCGGAGGTCGGATCATTCCAAGCCGAATCAGTAGCCGAGCACGTATTGGTTTTCCATGAGGAGGAGCTGGAAAATACTTATGTAGCCGCGTTCCAGGACATCGGCAGAAAATTCCTGCGAAGCGGAGCCATGAACGAAGCAATGCGCCAACGCGCGATTCAGTGATGTATTGATAAACTACCTGTCGCCTGCTTATTCGAGCGTGTTGTGCGTGTGGTTAAGAACGCTCACACGAGCGTTTCATGACTAACGAGGTCATTCTTGTCATCACCAACCTTCCGGACCGCGAATCCGCACTGAGGCTTGCGCATAAATTGGTCGAGGCGCGGCTTGCGGCCTGTGTTAACGTAATGGCGGAATGCACGTCGGTTTACCGATGGAAAGGAAAAATCGAGACGGCGCAGGAAGTGCCGGTATTCATCAAGACGCTGCATGCGCATTTCCCGCGCGTTGAGCAATTGGTCAAACAGAACCATCCCTACGAACTTCCAGAGTTAATCGCTGTCGGCGTTAGCGACGGATTAAAGGCATACCTTGACTGGGTCGCTATCGAGACACAGTCGTTGACGATAACCGGCTGAACGTTCATTTCCCCTTATGCGCTTGCTGTTTCTTTTGCTGATGCTGCTTTCTGCGTTCGCCCATGCCGGCGAACCAGAATTACTTGAGCCGGAAAAAGCGTTTCAGCTGTCGGCCCAGTGGGTGAATGCCAAGGATATTAAGGTACGCTACCAAATTGCGGATGGTTACTACTTATACCGCGATAGGTTCAGTTTCGAGCTGGAGCCAAAAACTTTTTCCCTGGATAAACCGCAAATGCCCCCCGGCAACGTACACGAGGACCAGTTTTTTGGCCGCGTTGAAACCTATCGCGGCGATCTGATCATTCATCTGCCCCTGCGGCAGACCGGACCCAGCCAGACTCTGACTCTGAATGCGGTTGCGCAAGGGTGCGCCGATATCGGGGTATGCTATAGCCCGCTCGTGCAGAAAATCGATCTGAAGTTAGGCGCGGCCGACATGTCGGGGCCCCCGCCCGTCAACGCAGTTGCCGCCTTGCGAAGCGCGCAGGTTTCTGCGACCGACCCGTTGCAAACAGCAGCAACATCGGAAGCGCCGCTAGGGGACGAGTCGTCGCGGGCCGCCAACCTGTTGCGGGGCGGAGGTTTCTGGTTGATCATAGCCAGCTTTTTTGGTTTTGGCCTTCTTTTGTCGTTGACGCCATGTGTGTTCCCCATGATTCCGATACTTTCCGGAATCATCGTAGGCCAGAAACGGCGAGTGACCAGAACACGCGGACTGCTATTGTCGGCCTCTTATGTGCTTGGAGTGGCGGTCACTTATGCTATCGCCGGAGTGGCGGCGGGACTCACTGGCACGTTAATTTCCACTACTTTACAAAATCCTTGGGTGCTCGCAATTTTTGCCGCCTTATTCGTATTGCTTGCACTGTCCATGTTTGGTTTTTATGAATTGCAATTTCCTGCGTCATTGCAAAGCAGGCTTTCCAACGCTGCATTCAACATCAAAGGCGGCAATCTCATCGGGGCGTTCGTTATGGGAGGGCTCTCCGCGGTCATAATCGGCCCGTGTGTTGCAGCGCCTCTGGCGGGGGCGCTACTTTATATCAGCCAGACTCGGGACGTATTCCTGGGTGGCTCAAGTCTGTTTGTCATGGCATTGGGAATGGGGACGCCGCTCATCGCGGTGGGTCTTTCCGCCGGGGCATTGTTGCCCAAAGCGGGACCATGGATGAACACGGTAAAGAAATTTTTCGGCGTGTTGTTGCTGGGCGTTGCCATTTGGCTTGTCTCGTCACTCATTCCGGAACCAATGCACCTGCTGCTATGGGCCTCGTTAGTAATCGTCTGCGCAATCTATCTTATAGTTGCGCTTCCGGTAACATCCGCTTACGCGAGATACTGGAAAGGGGCGGGGATTGCGGCCGTGGCTGCGGTGTTCTTGATTGGGGTTTTTTCCGGGGGATTAGGAATTTTCGGGCCGCTTGCCCAGATTAGCAGTGCAGTAAAGCCTGCGCAGGAACTTAAATTCCAACGCGTGAAAAGCAACGCGGAACTGGACCAGGCCCTGTTGGACGCTCGCGGCAAATACGTGATGCTGGATTTTTATGCGGACTGGTGCGTCTCGTGCAAAGAAATGGCACTTTTCACCTTTTCAGACTCGGCGGTACAAGCCCGGCTGAAGGCTGTGCGATTATTGCAGGCGGACGTCACCGCTGACAACGCCGATGACCAGGCATTGTTGAAGCGCTTTGGCTTGTACGGGCCTCCGGGTATCTTGTTTTTTGATAGACAAGGAAATGAAATTAAAACCCGTGTCATCGGATATCAGAACCCGGCAACATTTCTGGCAACGCTAAACTCAGTTATGTAGCAGCGTGGCCAAGCGTGCCTATTTCATTGTCGTAGTGGCGCTGGTGGCGGTTGCCGCCGGTTTGTATGCCGGTTTGCGGGTTCATGCGCCCGGTTTCTTGTCGCCTGCACAATCCAAAAACGCTTCCGAGATACTCTTCGAATCGGTCCTCCCCGATCTCAAGGGAAACAATCAACCTTTTGAACAATGGCGAGGCAAGGTGCTCATTGTTAACTTCTGGGCTACCTGGTGCCCGCCTTGCCGGGAGGAAATTCCGGAGTTTATCAAAGTACAGGAAAAATACCGAACCCGCGGCTTGCTTTTCGTCGGTGTGGCGGTCGACAAGAAGGACCTTGTTCAGTCGTATGCCGATGAAGTTGGCATTAATTACCCGGTCCTCATGGGGGACCTTGCGGCTATGGACCTGTCCCGGAAAGCCGGTAACCATGCGGGGGCATTGCCGTTTACCCTGATTATCGACCGCACTGGCAAAATAATCGCCACCCAATACAGCGGGTTGACTCAGCACAAGCTCGAAGCCATAATCGGCTCCCTTCTCTAAATCGCAGCCGTTCACCCTCGCCCAATATGTCATAATTTCGCCGAATTCTTGCGAAAAGGTGGACAATTGCACCGAACTGTCGCAAACTTCGCTGGATATGAGAAATATCCTTGTCCTCCACGGTCCCAACCTTAATCTCCTTGGAACCCGTGAGCCGGAACATTACGGGAAGAACACCCTAGCGGAGATCGATTCCCAACTCATGGAGCGCGCGAAGCGGGCGGGAGCTAAACTTACCTCTTTTCAGAGCAACGCCGAAGATAGCTTGGTTGAGCGCATTCAGCAAGCACGCACCGAGCGCGTTGACTTTATCATTATTAACCCCGCAGCCTTTACGCACACCAGCGTGGCAATTCGCGACGCGCTCGCTGCGGTAAAGATTCCGTTTATTGAAGTTCACCTATCGAATATTTTTGCACGCGAGACGTTCCGCCACCATTCCTATTTTTCCGACTTGGCGGCCGGAGTTATTAGCGGTCTCGGCGCCAAGGGTTATGAACTGGCGCTAGAGTTTGCCTTGCAATCCTGATGCTCGGATGTCCGGTTTTAACCAGCCATGCCGAGGCAACCAATTTCAGGGTAACTTGCTAGGGGTCGAATATGGATCTGAGAAAATTGAAAAAGCTCATAGACCTGGTGGAGGAATCAGGGATCGCTGAACTAGAAATCACTGAAGGCGAAGAAAAGGTTCGCATCTGCAGGGTAGACCGAACCACACAAGCTACCGTCACTACTACCCCACAAGTCGCAATTACTCAACCAATCACCAAGGAACCCATCGCCGAAGCACCCTCGGCCGCAGCGGCTGGCGAGGCAACGTTACCAGCGGAACCGGAGGGACATGTAGTGAAAGCGCCGATGGTTGGCACCTTTTATCGCTCGGCTGCACCCGGGGCTAAGCCGTTTGTGGAAGTGGGGCAGAGAGTGAACCAGGGCGACACGGTGTGCATCATCGAGGCGATGAAGCTGCTCAATGAAATCGAAGCCGACTGCAGCGGAATGATTAAAGAAATCCTGGCGGAGAATGGCCAGGCTGTCGAGTACGGCGAGCCGTTGTTTGTCATTGGCTGACAGCAACACTGCAGAGGCGCAGATTAAATTAGTGTATTCCTACCCGTCTCGGATATCGCTCTTAATCAAATGCTAATGCGATGGGCGTTTCCCCGATGAAAACGAAGATCTCGCATGTTTGAAAAGATATTGATCGCCAACCGTGGGGAAATTGCTTTGCGAATTCAACGCGCCTGCCGCGAGATGGGCATTAAGACCGTTGCCGTACATTCGGAAGCCGACGCCGAAGCCAAGTACGTTAAGCTCGCGGATGAGTCCGTATGTATTGGCCCCGCACCTTCCGATCAAAGCTATCTTAATATT
The DNA here is from genome assembly GCA_035624615.1 of Burkholderiales bacterium. Lineage (GTDB taxonomy): Bacteria > Pseudomonadota > Gammaproteobacteria > Burkholderiales > JAHFRG01 > JAHFRG01. The sequence goes on from DASPRE010000078.1 coordinate 16,737, forward strand.
CCTGCCATCATCAGCGCCGCGGAAGTGACCGACGCCGAGGCGATCCATCCGGGCTACGGATTTCTTTCGGAAAACCCCGATTTTGCTGAACGGGTGGAGAAGAGCGGTTTCGTGTTCATCGGCCCGCGCCCCGAAACTATTCGCCTTATGGGAGATAAAGTAAGCGCCAAAGCGGCGATGAAAAAAGTCGGAGTGCCGTGTGTTCCGGGATCAGAAGGCAGTTTGCCTGAAGCGCCGGAACAGATCAGAAAAATCGCCAGAGACGTCGGCTATCCGGTAATCATCAAGGCGGCGGGAGGTGGCGGTGGCCGCGGAATGCGCGTGGTGCATACCGACGCCGCCCTGCTCAACGCCGTGGCCACGACTCGCGCCGAAGCGCAGAACGCATTCGGCAACCCTACTGTGTACATGGAAAAGTTCCTAGAGAGCCCGCGACATATCGAAATCCAAGTGCTGGCTGACGAGCACCGCAACGCCATTTTTATGGGCGACCGTGACTGCTCGATGCAACGCAGATACCAGAAAATAATAGAGGAAGCACCCGCTCCTAACGTGGCTCCGCGCATGCGCGACAAAATCGGCGAGCGGTGCGCTGAAGCCTGCCGCAAAATCGGCTACCGCGGCGCAGGAACTTTTGAATTTCTGTTCGATGGCGGACAATTTTATTTCATCGAAATGAATACACGGTTGCAGGTTGAGCACACCATCACGGAAATGATTACGGGCGTGGACATCGTCCAGGAACAAATCCGAATCGCCGCCGGGGTCCGGCTCCGCATCAGGCAGAAAGACGTGGTGATTCGCGGGCACGCCGTCGAGTGCCGCATCAATGCGGAAGACCCGTACACGTTCGTGCCATCGCCCGGTCGCATTACTTCCTACCATACTCCCGGGGGCCCCGGTATTCGGGTTGATTCGCATGCTTATCACAACTATTTTGTTCCGTCGTATTACGACTCACTGATAGGTAAATTGATCGCCTACGGGGATACTCGCCAACAGGCGATCGCGCGAATGCGCATCGCACTTTCGGAAATGGTGGTGGAGGGGATCAAGACCAATATCCCACTGCACCAGGAACTCATGCTCGATGCTGCTTTTCTGCGCGGGGTAACGAGCATTCATTATCTCGAACAGAAACTTGCCAGCTACACCAAAGAACCAATGAAATTGCGTCTTTGATCGGGAAGCGGCATGCCGCTCGACTGCTCACTGATTGATATATACACTTGATTTGCCGCAAGCCAGAGTTTTGCATATCCGGAATGAGCCTGAGATCTGCCCAAAATAAAGCTATGATTCTTTCAACAACAATCCCGCGTTTCTTTTATTTTTCGAATTATGAGTTGGCTTTCAGTCAATCTTGAAACGGACGCAAAGCATGCTGAGGCGTTAAGTAGCACATTGCTGCAGTTGGGCGCGCTTTCTGTGGACATTTCTGATGCCATGGCCGGCACATCAGGCGAGCAGCCGAAGTTCAACGAAACCAGCGGGCGACTGACTATCGCGTGGCAGGCAAGCCGCGTGAGCGCTTTGTTTCCTGCGGATGTGGATATTCGTTGCATCGTGAAAAACGCCTCCACTGCCCTGCGTTTGCCGGCTGATCGCTACACCGTGACCGAGGTGCCGGAACGGGATTGGGTGCGGCTGTCGCAAGCGCAGTTTGCGCCGCTAAAAGTATCGTCGCGGCTTTGGATCGTGCCGAGTTGGCACAGGCCACCCGATCCCGATGCGGTAAATATCATTCTTGACCCTGGACTCGCGTTTGGCACCGGCAGTCACCCGTCGACGCGTTTGTGCCTTCGTTGGTTGGATGAACATGTTAAGGGTGGAGAAACGGTGCTCGATTTTGGCTGCGGATCGGGAATACTTACCATTGCGGCGCTAAAACTCGGCGCGGACCGCGCTTTCGGGGTGGACAGTGATCGGCAGGCAGTGGTTGTAAGTCAAGCAAATGCTGAGCAGAATCGGGTGCAGGCGAAATTTTATTCGGCTGATTCCGCGCCGCTAATTCATGCGGATGTAGTGCTTGCTAATATCCTCGCGAACCCATTGAAGCTGCTTGCGCCGTTGCTTGCGGAAGCAACGCGCCCCGGCGGACTGTTAGTGTTATCCGGCATTCTCGCAGGCCAAGTGCGTGATGTGGCGCACGCCTATCGCGACTGGTTTGATTTTGATGATGCGTCCGAGGAGCAAGGTTGGGTGCGTTTATGCGGAAATAAGAGGCCGTCGAAATGAGCATGGTGACTTCATGCCCGATCTGTCGTACGACATTCCGCATAAAGCACGAGGAGTTAGGGGCAAGCCGAGGACGCGTGCGTTGCGGCCAGTGTTCGGGGATTTTTAACGCTTTTGACACTCTGGCTAGTTTGGATGAGCCGGGGGGCGAAGCGGCGCCTACTATTCCACCGAGTGAGAATGGCGCAACGAGCGAGGTACCAAGCCTGCAAACGAAATTGAACTCGAAGTCCGCCGAATCGGCCAAACCTCTCACTTTTATCGACATGGCTGCTGAAAAAGCAGCGCGACAAAATCGCCACTCATGGCCTTGGTTCGCCGCGGCTCTGCTGCTGATGATACTGCTCGCCGCGCAGGTCGCATATAATTTCCGCGCGCAGATTGCCGCATATTATCCAGAGTTAAAACCCTATTTGCAGAGTTACTGCAAGTATCTGCAATGTACCGTGGGTTTGGCGACGTTTTCCGACCTATTGAGTATCGAATCTTCCGATTTGCAGGCTGATCCCAATCGCCCGAACCTCATCGTGCTTACCGCCTTACTGCGTAACCGAGCGCCATTTGGTCAGGCTTATCCCGCGCTGGAAATTACCCTCACGGATACCCAAGACTACATGTTGGCGCGCCGCGCGTTCAGCCCGGCAGAATATCTCGCAAGCAATGCGAATCCAGACACGGGTATGCAAGCTAATAGCGAATTTACTGTTAAGCTTTACATAGACAGTAATGACCTCAAGCCCGCCGGATACCGCTTGTTTCTTTTTTACCCTTGACCTGAAAAGTCGCTTTACTATTGCAGAATCCGTTAAAAATGCCGTGGACTTGCATGTTTCAGCGTCCTATGAAGTAGCTGCTGGTAACCATGATCTCGAAAACACGCTGGAAAAGAGGCGACTGCTGCAAATGGGAAGCGTAGATGTCCTAAATCAATCTGAGCAACCCTCTGGCATTTAGCACTCCGCTCTTGGCAGGCCAATACAAGGAACTGCAGAATTACGGCAGTCCGTAAATCATTTCCGGACATTGCTTGCGCGCCCGTAAAGCGCAAGGCATACTTAAACTTAACTGGTTAGCGTAGGAGCGTTTGCCATGGCAAAAGTCACTCTTGCAGGAAATCCAATCACGGTCGCTGGCACATTTCCCAAAGTTGGGCAGAAAGCCCCGGATTTCAAACTGGTCAATAAAGATCTCAAAGATGTGAGTCTTAAGGATTTCACCGGGAAACGCAAAGTGCTCAATATCGTGCCGAGCCTGGACACGCCAACTTGCGCCACGTCTACGCGGCGTTTCAATGAAGAGGCGAACAAGCTCAAAAACACAGTGGTTCTAGTGATCTCGGCCGACTTGCCTTTCGCCCAGTCGCGATTTTGCGGTGCGGAGGGTTTAAATAATGTGATTACGCTTTCCACCATGCGCGGCGTAGAGTTCATGAAAAATTACGGCGTGGCCATTACCGATTCACCGCTGGCCGGAGTCACCGCGCGCGCCGTCATAGTGTTGGATGCGGACGACAAGGTGTTGTACACGGAAATGGTGCCGGAGATCAAAAACGAGCCCAATTACAATGCGGCTTTGGCGGCGGTTAAGTAAAGAACTCAATACGTCGCTGCATCAATACAGGCAAGTTAACTTGATTGCTGGTGAAGCGTAGACCGAAGAGAAATGGAAAGCCACGACAACCCGCGTGAAAGCAAACCCGGCCTAATGCGCATCTGGAGCGCATTTCTTTACTCACTGGAAGGCATTTCTGCAGCATTCAGGTACGAAACCGCGTTTCGCCAGGAAGTTTTTGTCGCTGTAATTTTGATACCGACGGCGTTGCTGCTCCCGGTTAGCGGCAACGGCAAGGCGCTCATGCTGGCAAGCGTGTTATTGGTGCTGATCGTTGAGCTGATCAATTCTGCGATAGAAACGGCGGTGGATCGGATATCACCCGAACATCACCCTCTAAGCAAGCGCGCCAAGGATTTTGGCAGTGCCGCGGTTCTTTTAAGCCTGGTAAGCGTCGCATCAATTTGGGCGCTGGTTTTATTTGTCTAGAATCTACCCGGCGATATTCGTAAAGCTGTGAGGTAAGCGTGCGCACGTTGATCTGCGGGTCGATTGCTTACGACACCATCATGGTGTTCAAGGATTACTTCAAGAACCACATCTTACCCGAGCAGATTCATATTCTGAATGTAGCGTTCCTTGTGCCGGACATGCGCCGGGAGTTCGGCGGTTGCGCCGGCAACATCGCCTATACGCTGCGACTTTTGGGCGGCGATCCGCTTATCATGGCAACTGTCGGAGTTGATTACCAACCATATAGTTACCGGCTGGAAAAATTAAATCTTTCCCAGAAATTTATCCGCCAGGTGCCTGACACATTCACTGCTCAAGCATTCATTACGACGGATTTGGATGATAATCAAATTACCGCCTTCCATCCGGGAGCAATGAATTACTCGCATTACAATCACGTTCATGAAGCCGATGGCGTGAATCTCGGGATCATATCGCCCGATGGCCGTGAAGGCATGCTGCAACACGCCAGAGAATTTTACGAACGAGGGATCCCGTTTGTATTCGATCCCGGCCAAGGACTGCCGATGTTCAGCGGCGAGGAATTGTTGAATTTCGTGCAGCAAGCGGATTTTGTCACGCTTAATGATTACGAAGCGCAACTTGTGCAGAATAAAGTCGGAAAAAAAATTGAAGAACTTGCAAAACTTGTGAAAGCGTTGATTGTCACATTAGGTGTGCGCGGGTCTTTAATCTATGCCGGTAGTAAACGAATAGAGATTCCATGCGTTACTGCGGAAGCAGTGCTAGATCCGACCGGATGCGGTGATGCTTATCGTGCTGGCTTGTTGTACGGCATCTCGCAGAGCATGGATTGGGAAACTACAGGGCGGCTTGCCTCACTCATGGGCGCTATAAAAGTCGTGCATCGCGGCGGCCAGAACCATACGGTAAGCCGGGCCGAGATCGGCGTGCGGTACCAGCAGCATTTTGGAACTCGTATCTGGTAGATTTCGGAGGTCGAAGTGAACGGCTCGTCATTATCGATTGTTTTGCTCGCGACCAGCTTAATTGTTGGCGGCTGCGCATCGAGCATGTCAAGCGACGCTTATACTCGTGGCCAGGCGCGCAAGGAGAGCACCGTTAAAAACGGCACCGTGGAAAGCGTGCGCCCGGTGACAATTGAAGGTACCAAGACCCCAATCGGCGCATTGGCGGGTGCCGGGGTAGGTGGTATCCTGGGAAGTACCGTTGGACATAATACAGGCAGCGCAATCGCGGCGATTATCGGCGGGGTGGCGGGAGGCTTTGTTGGTTCCGCAGGCGAGGAAGCAATCACCCGCCAGCAAGGCCTGGAAATCATCGTCAAACTTGATAGCGGCACCACCGTTGCGGTTACTCAAAAAGCGGATAAAGAATTCAAACCGGGTGAGCGCGTACACGTAATTTCCGGCGGCGGTGCGTCCCGCGTTACGCACATAGAATAGCATTGCTTGCAAAAGATCCTGCCGTTGCAGCTGCCGCGAGCAACGTTAATAGTCGTTAAGTGGAAATAAATGGGCCGTAACCGAACGCCTTACTTGGTACGCTGCTACCGCTTCTGCCGGTTGTTGGTGCATGTAGTCTATGCCGTGCTGTTAATGGCTTTCGTTTACCCTCATTTCAATATTGCGCGACGGGCACTTCTCTTCAAGCGCTGGTCACTGACACTGCTGAAAATCCTTAATGTACAGCTCAACGTGAAAGGCGATCGACCCGCAGCCATGCCCGCCAATTCCGTGGTAGCTGCTAATCATGTTTCTTGGTTGGACATCTTTTTACTCTTCACACAGTATTACACGCGTTTTGTTGCCAAGGCAGAGGTGCGCGCGTGGCCGGTCATCGGCTGGCTGTGCAAGAAAGGCGGTACGCTGTTTATTGAACGGATCAGACGCCGCGACATCGTGCGCATCGACCAGGCAATCAGTCAAGCATTGAGCGGCGGTGACTGCATCACGATTTTTCCTGAAGGTACGACAAGCGATGGCACATTTATTTACGCGTTTCACTCTTCGCTGTTGGAACCGGCGGTAATGTCGCAAAGCAAACTATTCCCGGTGGCCCTTCACTTTTGCGACCGCAATGGTAATATCAATACCGCGGTGGCCTATGCGGGCCGGACGACGCTGATGGAATCGATATTAAGTATTCTGGCGCAGCAGGAGATACGCGCAGAATTGATATTTGCCGAGCCGATTTCGCTCTCGGGAAAAAACCGCAGGGCACTCGCGCGTGCCGCCGAAACCGCCATCGCCGGTTGCCTTAGCCTTCCTGTTCTTCGCAGGAAACCTGGAACACCCGGCGGCTTTCCAGACACACTGCCGACAGATTTCCCCCCCACAAACAGCCGGTATCCAGCGCTACAAGATTATCCCGGAGCAAAAGACCCAGCGCTGACCAGTGTCCGCAAATAATTGTAGCGTTGCGGGTCACACGTCCAGGCACGTCGTACCATGGCAGATATCCGCGTGGCGCGTCTTCGGGTTTTCCTTTGTGAGTGAATTGCATTTCGCCTTTTTCCGTGCAGACGCGTAGTCGCGTCATGGCATTTATGATTACCCGCAGCCGGTCCGCGCCGCTTAAATGGTCGCGCCATTGAAGTGGTTGGTTGCCGTACATCCGCGCCAGAAGCTCGCGGTAATTTTCTGCGCGCAATGCCCGTTCCACTTCCGCCGCCAGCGCCAGCGCCTTTTGCGTTGACCAGGACGGCAGAAGGCCGGCATGCACCATAACAAATCCCTCGCCTGCGTACATCATTCGCTGCCAGCGCAGCCAATCAAGGAGTTCACTACGATCGGGCGCCTCTAGTACTTCCTGCAAGGTGTCGTTTTTGCGAGGCCGGGCAGAGCCCTCCGCAACCATCAACAAATGCAAATCGTGATTGCCGAGTACCGTAACCGCCCGGGTACCGAGGTTTCTTACATAGCGCAGAGTGGCCAGCGAATCCGGCCCGCGGTTGACCAAATCGCCGACAAACCACAATTGGTCGCGCGCAACATCAAAGTGGATTTTGTCAAGCAGCCGCTGCAATGCAACGAAGCATCCTTGAACGTCACCAACTGCGTAAATTGCCATTTATTGGGACTTGGTGAAAAAATAAAAAAGCGCAGGCTTAATTCTGCGCCTTTACCGTGCCCTGGATGAATTTATTTCGATTGGCTGACGATATAATCGACCGCAGCTTTTACCTCGGCATCGGCAAGCGCGGCATTGCCACCTTTGGGTGGCATGGCATTTTTGCCATTCAGCGCGCTTTTATAGAGATTTTCAATCCCACTTTTTATCCGCGGCTTCCAGGCCGCTTTATCACCGAATTTTGGCGCATTCGCTGCGCCCGGCACATGGCATACCGCGCAGTTTGTTTCAAATACAGTTTTACCGCTGCCAGTTTTTGCAGGCGTTGGCTGCGTCATTTCTTCTTTGAACTTCACGCCGGACTGCTTTGCCATATATTCCACGGCTCCCATCACTTCACGATCCGAAAGCCCAGGGTTGCCACCGCGCGCGGGCATTTGGCGGATGCCGTTGATGGCATTTTTTATCAGCGCGGCTTCGCCGATCTTGAAGCGCTCCGCCCATGCTTTTTTGTCACCGATCTTGGGAGCGTTTAACACCCCGGTCGCGTGACATGCGGAACATACTGCCTTAACTACCTCTTCACCGCTACTTTCCGCTTTCTCGGTGCCGGCGCTTTCTGCAATTATTACTTCCCCGACAGGCTTCAAACGCTTCGCTACTGCTTCCGGAGACATCGCAGGGGAATCCTTGCCGACGCCGCCCAGGCTGTCCACAGCCAACTGCGATAGCAACACGATGGAAACGACGGGGACTACGAAACCAGCCAAAATTATGATGATGAATTGCTTTGCGGTCTTGATTGCCGCGTCGCGTTCATCGTTCATGGAGGTTTCCGCTAAAAGAATAGCTTAAAAAGGCGCTAATTATAACGGTAATCTCAATGCTGTCATAGACGCATCCTCGAGAAAAACGCTAAACTCGCAATCGTAGATATCCGAAAAACCGCGCCCTTAGCTCAGTGGATAGAGTGTTGGCCTCCGAAGCCAAAGGTCACTGGTTCAAATCCAGTAGGGCGCGCTCGTTTCCCCATAGTTGGCGGGAATGATAATATTGCACAAAGGGGATACAGAGGGAATTACGATACATGAGAACGCGTATCTCTCACTCTATTCGGTCGATAGCGGCTTTCTTGCTAGCGCTGGCCACCATTTCCTGCAGCTCGTCCCCCCAAGTAGATGCTTACAACGCTTTTCTCAACAAGATAGCCACGGCCTGCGATCCGCTTATCATCGGCTCTGACAATATGGGCCAGGCCATCATATACAACGGCTTGGGCGCGAATAACGAGAACTACACGACCTTCCTACGCCAGACATCGGCGCTTTACGAGGGAAGCATGTCTCCGGCAGTCTACCGTCAGACATTGACGAACAATCTGGGCGGGGGTGCGTATAACGAGCGCTCGTTCAACTGCATCATTTCGCACTTGCCAGGAAAACAGGCAGGCGTGCCCGCGGAGCCTGCTCCGCCTGCGAAGTAATACTGACGTTTTGGAAACTAGCAGCGACGGTCTTGGGGGTTGACCACAAAGTCATCACGCACTTCTGTTGCGCCCCCGGCCAGCCGCCTTTCAATACCAAGAACTGCCTGGTCAGTTTCTGCGCACCGCCAAAGGCGCCCCTGGATTAGGCGCCTATGCCTCGGCGAGTTACACCGCGCATGCCTAAGATAATGCGTTATCAGAACTTGTAGCTTAGGCCAGCTGAAACCCCTTCTATTCTGCTACCCGCCCAGCAATGGGGCCCGGTGCCGCTCACAGTGCCGGTGGTAGGATCAAAAGCAGCGAGCTGAGTGCCGTCGTGACAGTCGTAAGTGAGTGCCCTGCCTCCGGCGCCGAGGTCGTAATGGGCGTCGCGATGGTTTATCGTGAGCGCCCAGTCAACATACACGGTAGTAAACTTATCAAAAGAATGGTTCCAGAGCGCGGTGTACATGTTGGCGATATTGTCAGGGCCGGGTCCCCCGGGTGTATTGTGTTGACCCGGATCTCCAGGCGTTCCGCCGGCGTGACCCCAGCCGAAGCTCACGTTATCGCTCGGTGTTATCACTTGCGTCAGTGCTAACCACCAGCCGTTGCGCGAGCGCTCGTTCTGAAATTCAAGCAACGGATTGACACTTCTCCTCAACTGCTCATAAATCCCGCTGATGGTTGTTTTTGTCGGGAAGAAGTATTGAATCCCGATTTTTGCCGCGCGTTCATCTCCAACATCCAGGGCGGCGAGAAAAGGATCACCCACATCGCTAGATCGATTTGTTTGACTATGAAGTTCATAAGCGACTGTCGCGTAGAATGGGCCATATTGGTAGGCGAGGTTGGTACTGTAGAGAGCCCCAAACGAACCGTCATTGCAGGCTGGGGGTAACGCGCCACTTCCAGGGATATTATTGCCATTGCAATCGGGTTCCCCGATCGGAACGTCGCTGTTGTCAGTTGCTGGGTTTTGCCCCGGTGACGCAAGAGCATTCAAAGTAAACCCATGTACGTTCGGAGACTCATACCAAACTGCGTGATTTACACGCGTAGTAAATTCAGAGCGGTTATCGCCGCCGCTGTTGCCCATAATAACAGCGTAGTCACCAAGCTTTCCTGAAAATGGATTCATGCGTGCAGTGGAGGTTTTATACGGCGCATCGGTTTTGCCAAACTTGAGCGCACCAAACTCCTTGTCGGATAATCCAATATAACTGTTCCGGAAAAACAGCCCGCTTTTGACTACGTCACTAGTATTCGATTGTGTCTCCGTAGTTCCGGGAGCAGCAGCAATATCCAATTGGGCTTCAAGTTGCCAGACGAAATTGAAGCCTTTTCGAACTGTAGGAAGAGGGTGTATGCCCCGGACACCAAGGTAGGACTGGTTAGTTGAAAATGCCCACTGCCATCCCAAGTTTCCAACAGCTTGATCCATGTGTTCCATTGATTGCATGTTCTTTAATCCCTTGTTTGCGTAGTCCAACGAAACGTCAAGGTATCCATAAAGCGTCACTTCTCCGCCGCCTCCCGTCTCAATCGTTAAAGCATCACCTTCCTTGTGCCGATAGAAATATTGCGCCTCCTTTTCCTGCTCCTCCTTCTGCTTTGCCAACTGCTCGGACACCTGCTGCTGCTGCTGTTGCATCTGGGAGGTCGCCTCTTCAAGTTGCTTCTTGAGGGCGTCCATTTGCTTTTGAAGTTCCTCCAACTTTGCCTTCAGGGCACTTGTCTCATCGGCGTGAGCCAGATTCCCTGAAGTAAATACCAGAGCGCATGCAATCACTAACAGTGTCTTGATGTTCATTTTTACCCCCCTCCCTCCTTAGCAACGATGGAATCTTGTTCGTTAAATTGGTCCACCTGATCTGCCCCTAAGCGGAGCTTGCTTACTTCAGTTCCAAGAGGCATTATGTTGACGAGGGACAACAGGAAACAAGGCTTGGTGCTGTTCGCGTTAAGTGTTGGTCATTCGTGGACTTTCGGCAGCAGCTGGGGCAACAGAATAAAATAATAATAAGCAGAAAACGTAAACGCGATAAAAAAAGGGGGCTTCCGTGTCTGCAAAAAAGAGCTCTATCAACACCAAATGCAGACGGAATTTGTTTTAGAATTTTTCTTTATATATAACCCTATCAATATAGCGATTCCGTTTTCTTTCGGCTCATTTGTGTCGTAACTGTGGGTCCGGCAGGCGTGTTTGTCTTCAACTCACTAACAAGGCGAGTTTTTGGCAACGAAAATTAAGCTGAGTGATTAGCTTATCGACAAAATCCGGGTTGTGACGCCAATTTTGGATTCCGATCAAGGCCCTTGATTTTCTAGCGCTGGCAGCACCCTGTCGTTAATCGGATGGGCGCGCTTGGATCGGGGGATAGACTGCCCAGGGAGCCACATTGGATTCCTACAATTACTGCAAGGCTTTAGACATCCTGACTGCTCTGTCAGCGGATGAACGCAGGCTGCTTGCAGACCGAATACGGGAACGGCTCAATCAGTTAAGCCGGAATAACGGAGATGCCGGAGTAAACGATTTCGAGAATTGCCCGCATTGTGGCTGGAACGATATAGTTCGCTGGGGCCGCAGTCATAAGCTTCCACGATATCGCTGTCAGAGTTGTAAGCGTACTTTTAATATGCTTACTAACACTAGACTCGCGCGGTTGCGGCACAGGGAGCGGTGGCTTACTTTCGCCGGCACAATGTGCGAAAAGCGGAGTATCCGCAATTCTGCAAACGCGTGCGGAATACACAGCACAACTGCGCATCGCTGGTTTCATCGCTTCAGGGAGTGCGCTCCGCTGGAGAAAGCAAAAATGATTTCCACTATCATCCTGAGCACTTCATCCGAGCCGCTGCAGGCGGCACTTTTCGATGAGTTGCCAGAAGCCATGGGTTGGTGGGGTGATTTGCTGCCGGTGCTACTCGCGTTGCTTAAATGAAACTGAAT
>DASPRE010000083.1:0-40338 GCA_035624615.1 Burkholderiales bacterium
GCCATAGCCTTTACCAGGTCTTCGTCCTGGGCAGCAAACCCCATGCTTGATACAGCGAGCGCTGCCAATACAAATGGCAGGTGTTTCAATTTCGGTTTCGTCATAACAACTTCCTCCTTTTAAAGATGCTTTAGGAATGAAACAGTGTTATTCACCACGACCCCTAAGATGAACGAAAAAAATTGTTCATTGCAAGTTGACTTTTAGGGGAAGGTAACGAGCTACATTACCTTGCCGCACTATAGCACAGAATATGCCGGAATCAAATCGCGTTTTAAAAGCACAAGAAATTAGGAGTTTGTTGTTAATTTACAACATGTTATTTTAAAGCGAAGAAATCTGGATTCTGTATCATAAACGAACGCCTGAACTAAGCTAATTAACACGTTGTGTCAGAAATGAAAAGCTGGCATTCGCCTAGGCAGGCAAAGCTTCTCGCACAATGAAAATATTTGCATGGCCACGTTCTGATCTATATTAAATTAAACGGTGAGGTTGACATGCAGACTGAAAAGCAAGCTCACGTCTATTCGGAGCAGGAAATCAAGGCGCGGCTGGAAAAGGAGCTGCCACACTGGTATTACGAGGACGGATGGATCCGCAGGAAATACCGCACTGGAAGCTGGAAAGGCACGCTGATGGTCGTGAACACGGTTGGACACCTCGCCGAAGCGGCATGGCATCACCCGGATCTTACCGTTTCCTACGCATTCGTCATCGTGAAACTGATGAATCATGGAGCCAAAGGCATTACCGACAAGGATTTCGAGCTCGCCAAGAAAATCGAAAGCGTGATTCAGTGGCAGCCGGGCAAGGAAGGCGGCGCCTTGGAAGGCACGCCGAATGAGGATCAGCGCTTTAAATATATCAAGTACGACGAATAGTCGCGCAAATTACGCTCAAGCGACCCAGTTGCTGTTACCTGCGCAACCGCGACGAAGCGACTCTCGAGTTATGGCAACTAGCAGGCTGATGCAAAACGTCACGAGGAAGCCGGGATACGCGACGCGAGGAGCGAGAAAGCAAGACAGTACAGAGTAAGTACGGCGAGCTTTCGAGCGACAAACAACAAAGTAAACCGGCTCCGCAGTAGTTTTGCATCGACCTGCTAGTGGAGTTTGACCGGCGGCTCGGTACGCCGCGTAATGAGCCTTGCCAACGTATCGAAAAAAACTTTCCAAAAACCATGCAGCTCGTAAAGATGCATTTTGTAGAGCGAGAGATACATCAGCCGCGCAAAGTACCCCTCCAGAAAAAGACTGCCGGCAGTCAGCGCGCCCATCAAACTGCCGATGGTACTGTATTTCCCCAAGGACACCAGCGAGCCAAAATCGCGGTAGCGGTAGGCAGGTACGCTGTGCCCCCTCAATCGGCAATTGATGGCCTTCGCCAGAAATGAGGCTTGCTGATGCGCTGCTTGGGCGCGCGGGGGCACGCTGGTATTTTTTGCCGGCCACGGGCACGAGGCGCAATCACCGAAAGCAAAAATATTTTCGTCGCGCGTCGTTTGCAGCGTGGGTCGCACCATCAACTGATTTATGTTATTGGTTTCCAGCCCGTCGAGCTCCCTCAGGAAATCCGGCGCCTTGATACCCGCCGCCCAGACGATAAGTTCCGCCGGAATCGTTCTGCCGTTTTGCGTTCGCACGGCATTTGCCTCGATCTCGGTTACCCGCTCGCCGGTGTATACATGCACGCCCAGCGGCATGAGCTGTTCTTTCGCGGCGTTCGACAAACGCTCGGGCAGCATCGGTAAAATGCGCTGCGCAGCCTCGATGATGGAAACTTTGATATCTTTTTCCGGGTTTATCTTGTCGAGCCCGTACGCGATGAGCTCACGGGTGGTGTGGTGCAAATGTGCGGCGAGTTCCACACCGGTAGCACCGCCACCGATAATTGCCACCTGCAATTGCTCGGGGCGAAGCGGGGTGGTTTGGGCATTGGCGCGAATGCAAGCATTGACCAGCCGCTGGCGGAAACGCTCCGCCTGCTCCGGAGTATCCAGCGCAATCGCGTATTGTGCCGCTCCGGGCGTACCATAATCGTTCGTGGTGCTGCCCACCGCCATTACCAGCGTGTCATATGGTATGACGCGCCGCGAAATAAGCTCGCGGCCCTGCTCATCGAAAGTCGGCGCAACGAAAACATGTTGCGCCGCACGCTTCAAACCATCCATGCTGCCGAGGCGAAACCAGAAATGATGCCAGTGGGCCTGCGCCAGATATTCGAGTTTGTTGGTATCGAGATCCATGCTTCCCGCCGCCACTTCGTGAAGCAGGGGCTTCCATAAATGCGTTCGTGCTTTATCGATCAAAATGATCTGCGCGAGGCGTTTTTTGCCAAGCGTGTCGCCCAGTTCCGTAGCCAGCTCCAGCCCTCCAGCGCCGCCACCGACAATTACGATGCGGTGCGGGGGCGAATCGAGATTCAGGGCGGCCTTCATCAAACTATTTAATCAAGCAAAAATTGTGTAATAGTAGCAGAAATGTTATTTCCGCCTTTGCGCATTTTCCTTTGCCTGCCCCTGGCATTTGCAGCAGGCGCAGTTTTGGCAGAAGAGTTTACTGTCAGCGAGATCGCGCCTGGAATTTACGTGCACACCGGCGCACAGCAAGAAAGCTCGCCACAAAATCTGGGCGATATCGCCAACATCGGATTTATCGTTGGAGACAAATGCGTAGCGGTGATTGACACTGGAGGCAGCATCGTGATCGGACGGAAACTGCGCCAAGCGATATTAAACACAACTCGCCTGCCGATTTGCTACATCATCAACACTCATGTTCACCCCGACCACATTTTCGGTAACGCGGCTTTCAAGGAGGACCACCCCGTGTTTATCGGTCACTACAAGTTGCCGGCGGCGATGGCGGCGCGAGGCAGCAACTATCTGCATGCGCTGCAACGCGACGTGGGGCCCGCAACTCAAGGCAGCGAAATCATCCTGCCCACCCTGACTGTCAAGGGCGATTTGGAGCTTGACCTCGGAAACCGCCGCCTCGTTCTTAAGGCCTGGCGTACCGCACATACCGATAACGATCTGACGGTATTTGACGAAAAAACCCAAACGCTGTGGCTAGCCGACCTGCTTTTTACCGGCCACATTCCGGTAGTCGACGGTAGTCTCAAAGGCTGGCTTAGCGTGCTCGATGAACTCCAAGGCACAAAGGCGCAACATATTATTCCCGGACACGGCCAGCCCGATCCTTCCTGGCCGCAGGCGTTGCAAGCAGAGTCCGATTATCTAAATGATTTGCTGAACGAGGTGCGTCAGGCAATCAAGCGCCGGCAAACCATCCAGCAAGCGGTGGATACGGTGGGACTCTCTCAGCGCGACCGGTGGCTGTTGTTCGATTCCTTCCACCGGCGCAACGTCACTGCAGCCTACAGCGAACTCGAGTGGGAAGATTAATGACTAAGCGGTTGTTCGGGTCTATACTATTTGTGTTTGCGCACACCTGTCTGGAAGGCACCTTGAAAAGTTTAATCGTATCGACGCGGCTTGTGCTTGTATTAAGCGCAATTTTGTACGCCGCCTTCGCGAATCCCGCAGATGCTCCTCCCGATCCGTCCAAGTCCGAGATATGGATTAAGGTAAGGGATTTGCTTTTTCAAGGCCGGGCGATTGATGAATCGGCAAACGAGATAATTACGCTCGAAGCTCCGGTGCGCGCTGAAGATGCAGCTACGGTTCCGATCTCTATCAAAGCGCAGATTCCGCAGAGTTCGCAGAAATACGTGCAAACGATTTATCTCATTATTGACAGAAACCCATCGCCCATCGCTGCGGAATTTCACCTCACACCTGACAGCGGGCGCGCCGACATTGACACCCGGGTGAGAATCGAAGAGTACAGCTATGTACGCGCCATCGCCGAAATGAGCGACGGCAAGCTGTACATGGCAATGCGCTACGTTAAAGCGTCCGGCGGCTGTTCGGCGCCGGCGGGAAAAGACCAGGAGGCAGCACTGGCCAGGCTCGGCAAAATGAAATTCCGCCTCGATAATGAAGCGCAGCTCAATCATCCGAATCTTGCCCAGCTGATGATTAGCCACCCCAATAATTCCGGCCTGCAGATGGATCAGTTAACGCGCCTTTACATTCCCGCGCGTTTCGTGAAAAAGATAGACGTGACCTACAACGGCACGCTAATTCTCTCGGCTGATGTGGATTTTTCCATCAGTGAAAACCCGAGCTTCCGCTTCTATTTCACCCCGCGCGAACCTGGTGATCTGAAAGCAGAAGTCGTCGATTCAAATGATCTGAAATTCAACAGCTACATTCACGTGGAACCCGGCGTGGCCGGAGCGGGAAGTTAAGCGGGGAAAATCTGCCTTATGCAATCTTGCGGGGCCAAGTCAGAGCCACCCGACACCGCCCTGTTTCTTCTCCACCATGTCGCGCACCATGTAGCTGATGCCGCGCGACCACGACTGGTCGGTATTGCCACGGATATCCACTGACTTATTGAGCAGTGTCTTTCCGGAACCGACCCGTTTGATTTCGATATTGATATTGAGGATCAGATTGCTCACTTTCTGCACCCATGCCGTGAGCACCAAGTCCGCACCAAGCTTTTTGCCGATGTCCAGCTCGCAACCGTTACAGGCGTGCAGCTCCTGCCGCGCCTTTAGCTCGCCAATGTAATTCGCGGCCGGTGCGCTGTCGATCACGCGATAAAGCCCCGCATCGCTTAACTCCCTTCGTAACTGACCGCTGATAAGACCTAAGCGTTTTTTCTGGGCGGCAAGTGTTTCCGGACTGGTGTCCTGAGTTTCGTCGATCAACTCGAAATCGAGCACCGCAATACTTGGCAGCGATTGTCCCGCCCACGCCATGCTACACAGGCAGAGCAAGGCGGCGCTCGCAGCAAGGCTCACTTGAGCAGACACTCTTTTTCAGCCTCGGCCTTGATTTCTGCGTAGCGCTTCGCCTTTTTCTGGATTTCAGGGGGATCGCGAAAAACGCCACCGCCCTCGCCTGCTGTCCGTTGTCCGCGCAGAGAAGTGGAATATTCCACGTAATCATCGTATTTAATTTTTTTGGCGATGGCATCAATCGCGCAAGAACACTTGTAAAGGGAACCATAATACTCGTACGCGGGATATCGCTGCGCGCACTCCAAAACAAATTGCACCCGGTCAAATGTGGGGTAGTCGTATGCAAGTGCTGTTCCCGGCAGCAATGATACCGCCAGCCACGCCAAATGCTTTTTCATTGAGTCGGCTCCTCGCGATATGCCGCAAAAAACTTTCCAAAAGCGCAACTTATGCGCCATAGCCAGTTTTAGCGTTAAACACTATAATACACATACTCGCTGCATTAAGCTTAATTCCTCGTTATAAAAAATCTGCGTCGCAACTTACTGCAGCGTTTTCACTTAAAACATAAAAGCCAATAAAATTATTTCTCCAAATGTCTGACCTGACCACTCACGCCAAGTTCATTCATTCGGTGCTAAAGGGCGCGGTGAAATTTGATGACGCCAGAGTCACCCGCTCCTGGAGGCGTTGCATGGATGATTATCGCTTGGACCCAGCAAACTCGCAGGACCCGGTGGTCGTGGACCGGGGTGAACTGCTGGAACGCCAGGATCGGATCTCCGAGGTGCTGTCCACCGCCAAAATCGAAATGGCCAATCTCTATCAGCAGCTCGCGGGGTCGCGATACGCCATCATGCTTACCGATGTGGACGGTGTACTGCTCAGCTATTTCGGAGACCCTGAATTCACCATTACAGCATCAAAAACCGGCTTGATGCTGGGTGCGGTGTGGAGCGAGCAATACCAGGGCACCAATGGAATGGGCACCTGCCTGCTGGAAAAAAAACCGCTGATCATCCACCACCGGGAACATTTCCTGGCGCGCAATATCGGGCTTACCTGCTCCGCCGCGCCGATTTTCGACCATGAGGGCAAGCTGCTTGCGGTATTGGATGCATCGGGCGAGTCAAGGCTGGCACAGCAACACACTTTGGTATTGGTCAACATGTCGGCGCAAATGATAGAAAACCGGGCATTCCTGTCGCATTTCAACAGGGAATCCATCGTGCGCTTCCACAGCCGGCCTGAATTCGTGGGCACCCTGGGCGAGGGCGCGATCGCTTTTACAGGTGACGGCCGCGTAATGGCAGCGAATCACAGCGCACTGTTTCAGCTCGGATATTCATCACCCCGCGAGGTTTGCGGCAAGGACATCAGCGAATTGTTTAATATTACGCTGCAATCACTTCTTGAGCTTTCATCGCGCAATTCCTTCCACCCGATGCCAATTTTCGAGGCGCGGCACGGCGGCCGCTATTTCGCGGTGGCGCAACAGCCCGAAGGCGTCAAACCGGGAACGGTCGTGGCACACGGGCAGCGGAAATCGGCAGATCCGCTTCCTCGCACCGGGACGTCGCCGCTCGATGAGCTGGAGTTCGGCGATCCGCTAATGCAGCGTAATATCAGCGCAGCCAAGCGCGTGCTAAGCCGTGAAGTCGCGGTGCTGATCTACGGAGAAACCGGCACCGGCAAGGAAATGTTCGCCAAAGCCTTGCATTACTCAAGCAACCGTGCCGACAAACCGTTTGTGGCGATCAATTGTGCGTCCATACCCGAAACACTGATCGAATCCGAATTATTTGGCTACAAGGCCGGAGCCTTCACCGGGGCCAGCAGGGAAGGCCAGAGAGGAAAAATTTTCCAGGCAAACGGGGGCACGCTGTTTCTGGACGAAATTGGTGATATGCCGATTCAACTTCAGGCGCGGTTGCTGCGCGTGCTCGAGGAGCGCGAGGTCCTGCCTCTGGGGAGCGAGATTCCGGTCAAAGTGGATATCAAGCTGATCAGCGCCACGCACTGTAATCTCACTGAAAAAATAATCAAGGGAGAATTCCGCCAGGATCTTTATTACCGCCTAAATGGGCTCAGCCTTTCGTTGCCCCCGCTGCGCGAGCGCGCCGACAAACGCAACCTGATTAAAAACATTCTGGTGACGGAAAATACCGACAACCGTAAAATCGAAATCGATGACCAGGCGCTTGAGGCGTTGGAACGTTATCGCTGGCCTGGAAATATCCGCCAGTTACGCAACGTATTGCGCACTGTACTTGCGCTGCGCGAGGGCGACATCATAACCATCAAGGACCTGCCCCAGGAGATCGGCGGCGGCCGGGCGCCGTCACACGAAAGCGGCAACGGCCCCACGGCGGCGCTCAACCCCCTGGAGGCTGCCGAGCGGGACGCCCTAGTACGCGAATTGGAAAGCCATCGCTGGAACATTACCAATGTGGCGCGGCAGCTCAAAGTCAGCCGGAATACCCTTTATCGCAAGATGCAACGGCTGCATATCAAAGACGCGAATAAAGAAGCTCTTCGCTAGAGACAGGTTCTAGCGTGCGTGATCACAAGCCCCGCCTCGCCTGGGCGCTAACCGGCTCCGGACATTACCTCAAGGAATCGCTGGATATCGCGCTTGAACTGCCGCACGTTGATCTGTTTTTGTCCAGGGCAGCTGCGGAAGTGGTGCACATGTATGCGCACAGCTTGAAGGAATTGCGCGCCCGTTTCCGCGTATTTCGCGACAATACCGCAAGCGCCGCGCCTGTCGGATTATTTTATTATGGTCACTATCACACGGTGGTCATCGCTCCCGCAACTTCCAATACGGTTGCCAAATGCGTATCCGGCATTTCAGACAGTCTGGTTACCAACATCTTCGCGCAAGCTGGAAAGTGTCGAATTCACAGCATTGTCTTTGCCTGCGACACTGAACCGGTGGTCACTACCGAAGCACCGAAGGAGTGGGTGACGCTTTACCCGCGCAAAATCGACCTCGACAACACGGATAAGCTGAAAAGCTTTGAAAATGTCACGGTGGTAATGCGTATCGAAGAGTTGCACGAAGCGGTGACCGCACGCATGAAGGCGCTGGGCATAAAGACCTGAAGGTTCCAGGGTCACTGGAGTATATTGAGGAACCTCTGATTAAGTCCCACGCAGTTGCGACGGCGGCTTTCCGGGATGGGTTGCGCGAAGCAAGGCGCAGCTAATGGACAGCCCCCTTGGCAAGCCGAGCGACAAAGCAGACCGCCCGAAAAGCCACTGTCCCTCCGGGTTGCGGTAAAATGAGGCGTCTGCGTTGTTGCGCTCCTCGGCTTCGTAGTGCGAGCTACGACCTTCGTCGCGCGCGGTGCATCCATCCACATTTTGCCTGCAACGCAATCCGTGGAGGAATTAATCAGAGGTTCCCTCGTATGCCGGAACACATCTTGTTTCTCACTGGCAAGCTGGCTGAAAAAAGTCTCAGCCGGGTGCTCGATCAAATGCAGCCCAGTGAATTCACCTACCGGGTATTAAATATCGGGATCAGCGTCGCCGGTCTCATGACCGCCGATTTCATCTTGCGGCGCCTGCCTTCAGCTGGCGACAGCACGCGCATTATGGTACCCGGGCGCTGCCGCGGTAATCTGGACGTGCTTGCAGACCATTACGGCGTGCCAGTGGTGCGCGGTCCCGAGGAATTGAAAGACCTGCCGCAGTACTTCGGTAGGAGTGACGCAAGCAAAGATCTAAACCGTTACGATGTGCGCATTTTCGCTGAAATCCATGATGCGCCGCAGCTGAGCGTCGAGCAAATCATGCGGCGCGCAGAGAACTACCGCAACGACGGTGCAGACGTGATTGATCTCGGCTGCCTCCCGGATACGCCGTTTCAGCAACTCGAAGAAGCCGTCTCCAAGCTAAAGGCGTCGGGATATCAAGTCAGCGTGGATTCGGTGGTACCAAAAGAGCTGCTGCGCGCTGGCAAGGCTGGGGCGGATTTTTTGTTAAGCCTTACAGAAGATACCTTATGGGTGGCGGAGGAAGTCGCATCGACGCCGGTGCTGATTCCTCAGCAATCCGGCAATCTCGCATCGTTGGAACGCGCGATGAAAAAAGTGGGCGAGCGCAACCGCAGTTTTATTGCCGATCCGGTGCTTGACCCGATACACATTGGATTTGTCGAATCGCTGATGCGATATTACCACCTGCGGCGACGGCATCCGGAAACTGAAATCATGATGGGTGTGGGCAATATCACCGAGTTAACCGATGCCGACACCACAGGGATAAACGCGCTGCTTATGGGCATCATATCGGAATTGCACATTACCAATATCCTCACCACCGAGGTGAGCCCGCACGCGCGGCGCGCAGTGCGCGAAGCGGACGTGGCGCGGCGTATCATGTACGCGGCGCGCGAAGCATCGAGCCTGCCGCGCGATTTTTCTTCGGACCTGCTCACCGTTCATGCACGCAAACCTTTTCCGGACACAGCCGAAGAAATTGCCGAACTGGCGGGCGCGATCAAGGACCCGAGCTACAGGATTCAAGTTAGCGAACAGGGAATCCACATTTACAATCGCGATGGGCTGCGCGTCGCCAACGATCCCTTCGCGTTGTTTCCCCTGCTCAATTTGGAAAACGACGCTGCGCACGCTTTCTACCTTGGGGTTGAGCTGGCGCGTGCGCAAATCGCCTGGCAGTTGGCCAAACGCTACAATCAGGATGAGGAACTGGATTGGGGCTGCGCGGTGGAACGTAAACCCGAGGATTTGATGCGGCACCGCGCACCCGGAACTACGCTCGAAGTGGTAAAGAAAAAGGCAAAAAATAAATAGACAGGGCTTAATGCAAATGATTTTCGAGACCATCGTCACCACGCGAGCCAAAGACGGCCGCATCCACATCGCACCGATGGGAATACGCGAAGATAAGGGCCTCGTCATACTTGCGCCATTCCGGCCCTCCACCACGCTGGATAATGTTCTCGAAATCGGCTGTGCAGTAGTCAACTATTGCGATGATGTGCGCGTATTCGCTGGCTGCATCACCGGCCGCCGTGAGTGGCCCACCGTACCTGCGGATAAAATACCCTGCGTGCGGCTTGAGTCGGTGCTCGCACACTGCGAACTGAAACTTGCCCGCATAGAAGATGACGAATTACGCCCCCGGCTCTACTGCCAAATGGTGCATCGCGTTAACCATTTACCGTTCCGCGGCTACAACCGCGCGCAGGCGGCGGTGCTGGAGGCGGCAATTCTAGTCAGCCGCCTGAACATGCTGCCGTGGGAGAAAATCGAAAGTGAAGTGAAATATCTCAGCATTGCAATCGAGAAAACCGCTGGCCCCGCGGAGCGCGAAGCTTGGGGCTGGTTGGTGGAGAAGATCAATGCGCACCGCACGCTGCTGGCCCAAAGGAACACTGCATGACCAGGCTGCTCGCAAGCGTAAAATCTTTGACTGAAGCGCATCTCGCCCTTGCTTGTGGCGCCGATATTATTGATTTAAAGAACCCCGAAACCGGTGTCCTCGGCGCGCTGCCTCTGGATACGGTAGCCCGTGTGGTGCAGATGGTGGACCGGCGCAGCATGGTAAGCGCGACGCTGGGGGATTTGCCGATGCAGCCACAAATTCTTTCCGAGGCCGCTGCACGCATGGCCGCCACCGGGGTCGATTTCATCAAAGTTGGCTTCTTCAATGCAGAGAAAACTTGTATCGCTGCGCTTGCGGGAAAAGCGCGGCTCATCGCCGTGCTGTTTGCCGACCGCGGTTACGACTTTAGCCTGCTTGCTGATTTCGCCGACGCCGGGTTTGTGGGCGTAATGCTCGACACCGCCGATAAGACCAATGGCGGCCTTCGCAGCCAGATGGACGCCGGTACATTACAGAAATTCGTCGAGCGCGCGCGAAGCTTGGGGCTCGTTACCGGTCTTGCCGGCTCGCTGCGGCTCGAGGACGTCCCCGACTTAATCAAACTTGGCCCCGACTACCTGGGCTTCCGCGGCGCCTTGTGTGCGGGAACCGAAAGAAATCGGAATCTCGATTCTTCTCGGCTCTCGGCGTTGCAAAACGCAATTCAGTGCTTGTCAGAAGAAACTATTCGGGCAGCGTCCTAGGATAGGCTCCCACATCTTGCCAAAACGGTCGCGTTCCGCAGTGACACCTTTTCCGATTGTGCCGAGGCATACATAGACGCCAATCGCGCCTGATGAAAAAACGCCGAATACGCTGCGCATTGGCAAAATGCTATCAACACCCATGGCAGCTATATAATCGGCGTCAGTGCTTAAGCGCTAGGATATTGTACGCGGCAAGAGGATTAGCGAAGCCCTTCAATTTGAGTTCACCGATGGGTTCGGCCTCGACCCACTCTTCGACCTCGCTCAACGTCTTGCGATTGGTCAGGATTTGTCCGCTCTTCGCCTCGCCGCAAAGCCGCGCCGCAAGATTGGTGACGGTGCCCACCGCGCCATAATCGAGCCTGCCTTCAAAACCGATCGCGCCAATGGTTGCGAAACCCTTGGCGATACCGATTCCCAGACCGAGATTGTACCCGTGCTTGCGCCACCCGACGCTGATATTATTGACGCAGTCACGCATCGCGACTGCCATACGGAGCGCGCGTTCCGCGGGATTCGGAACGACCACCGGATCGTTGAAGAAAATCATCATGCCGTCCCCCGTAAAACGCTCAAGCGTTCCCTCGTGCGCGAGGATGAGTTTGCCCATTTCCGCGTGGTATTCGCGCAGGACCCGCATGACTTCCTCTGGCTCGGAGATTTCGGCAAAAGCGGTGAAGCCGCGCAAGTCCAGAAACACCACCGCGACTTCGCGCCTGTGGCTTGCGAGCGGATCACCCGCGCCACCGTTTAGGATTGCTTCCGCGAGTTGCGGCGAAAAAAATCTCTTCAGCCGCGACAGGCTTTCGAGTTGACACAACTGCTCGTTCACACGTTTTTCAAGCATTGTGTTCCACTCGGCCAGCTTTGCGCTTTGCTCTTGCACGGTGTCGTTAAGCGCCTTGATCCGCAGCATCGACTTGACCCTGGCCACCAGCGCGGTGTGATCCACAGGCTTGGTCAGGTATTCATCAGCGCCCGCCTCGAGCCCAGCGACGACATCCCGTGAGCCGGTCTTCGCGGTGACCATGATGATCGGCATGAACGGGAGGGAGGGGTCCCCTCTCAGGTGTCGGCAAACCTCGATTCCGTCCATCTTGGGCATCATGACGTCCAGCAGGATCAGGTCAGGCCGTTTTTCTCTGGCGATGCCAAGTGCCTGTTCCCCGTCAGTTGCCGTGAGGATCTCATAGCCGTGGGCGGCGAGCCGTGTCTGAAAGATGTCTCGGTTTTCCGGGTTGTCGTCCGCGACGAGGATTCGGGCCGGAGTCCACACGATCGGCTCCTCAAGAATCGGCAGCTGGGAGGTACTCTCGAATCTTGGCCAAGAGCTGCCGCGGAACGTAAGGCTTCGTGACATAGCCATCGCAACCGGCTTCGTACGCCTTGATATCGTCGCCGCTCAGCGCGAAGGAAGTTACCGCGATGATCGGGATCGGTCGGAGCGCAGGGTTAGCCTTGATCCGGCGTGTCGCCTCGTACCCGTCAAGGCCTGGGAGCTGAATGTCCATGAGGATCAGGTCGGGGCGATGCTTCTCCGCCATGGTCACCCCAGTGTCCCCGGTGACAGCCTCAATCAGTTCATAGCCAACGCTCGTCAGAAGATCGCGCAAGATGCGACGGTTGTCCTCCTGGTCCTCGATTACCAGGATTCGTCTGGTCATGTGCCCTCCGTTGGGTGCTCGACTTGAATCGGCACCGTAAGCGAAAAGGTGGAGCCCTGTCCCAGGCTTGACTTCACCCAGATGCGCCCTCCGTGCAGTTCGATGATCCTTTTGGCGATAGAGAGCCCAAGGCCGGTTCCACCCTTTTCCCGGGTGTTGGAACTATCGGCCTGCTGAAACTCTTCGAAAATCCTTTTCTGATCGGCTTCCGCAATCCCCGGACCCGTGTCGACAACCGAGATCTGGAAAGCGCCGTCTGAAGCCGTCACCTCCACCCGGACTTCGCCGACATCGGTGAACTTGATCGCGTTGCCGACCAGGTTCAGAAGCACCTGGGTGATCCGTCGTTCATCGCCCATGGCGCGGGGCAGGTCGGGAGGCAATGCGACCTTCAATTTAAGCTTCTTCTCCGCAGCCAAGGACTCCACCTCAGCGACAGTCGACAGCACGATGTCCTTCATGGAGTAGTCCTTGAGGTTGAGCGTGAGCAGCCCTGCCTCGATCTTGGACAGGTCGAGAATGTCGCTGATCAGCCCGAGAAGATGGTGCCCGCTCTTGTCCAAGCGCAGCAGGACCTCCCTGATCTTCTCGGGCACCTCGCCATATATATTGTCCAGGATCAGTGCCGTGTAGCCCAGGATGGCATTCAGAGGGGTGCGCAGTTCGTGGCTCATGTTGGCGAGGAACTGGGATTTGTGCTGGCTGGCGATCTCGATCTGGCGGCCCTTTTCCTCGGTGTCTCGAAAGAGCTGTGCATTTTCGATGGCAAGGGCGAGCTGTTGGGCCACCGGGTCCACCAGCTCCAGGTCCCGCTCCGTATAAGCGCCTGGGGTACGGCTGTCCAGGAAAAAGACTCCAACCGTCTTCCCCCCTGCGAGTAACGGTAGCACAAGGGTTGAGCGGACCCCCTCCTCGACCATGAACGTGTCATCCGAAAAAGTCTGACTCGTCGATAGATCTCGGACGAGGCGGGGCTGTTTGTGGGTCATCACCCAGTCGACTGCGGTCCCCGCCGTTTTGGGCCACGACTGCCCTTGCCAAGAGGCGAGCGGCGGCTCGGCCACCGAGAGGGCCACGAGCAGTTTCTCCCCCTCTGGCACAATCACCCCGATCCGATCGTAGGCAAGCAGTGCCTTCACCGCCTTGGCAAAGGCCGGGTAGACCTCCTCGAGTTGAAGGGACCGCCTCAGGACTGGCTGGGCCGCCGCATAGAGGCGGGCGTGCTCGAAGGCCAAGGCTGCCTGGGTTGCGAGGAGTTGAAGGGGTTCCAGCGTGGCCGGATCGAAAGGCCGGCGGCTGTGTTTCCAACCCGCCTCCAGGATACCGATTGCCTTCTCCTGGACGACCAAGGGAACGATGGCGAAGGCCCGAGACTGGAAGGCCTCGATCTGGTCATAGGGAGACTTGAGCCGGAGCGCATCCGGTACCGGCGCTTGGCCATCCCAGATAACCGCTTGCCGGGTGAGGTAGGCCTGGGCCAGCCCCCCGCCCTCCGGCCCAATCGGGACTTGGATTTCACCGAGAGGTTCCTCAGTCTCGGTGCTCGACACCGCCTGAAGCCATTTGCGCTCCGGATCGGCAAGGAGGATGTTGAGCCGGTCCAAGTGCAAGACCTCCCGACCCTTGCGGAGGAAATCGTCGCCCCATTTTTTGAGCCCCAACGGCTCCTGTATCTGAAGGCTCGCTTGGTAGAGCACGTGAAAGGACTCAGCCAGCTTGCGTTGGGTGATGTCCGCCCAGGAACCGACAATTTCCAACGGACGGCCCGCCTCATCATTAATGACCTTGAAGGTGTCCTGAAACCAGCGATAGTGTCCATCGCGGTGCCGAAAGCGGTATTCAACCGTGCCCCCGCTTTGGCCTATGAGACGAAACACGTCGGCTAACACATGCCGCGCATCTTGCGGATGAAGATGGGTGGTCCAGAAATCCGGGTCTTCGAGCATCTCCTTCTGGGCATACCCCATAATCTGCTGAAGACTCTCACTGACGAAGGTACACGCATAATCACCCGAGGCCTGATTGGTGTAGATGACCGCCGGAGTGACCGCGAGCACGTGTTGTAACCGCGCGCGGGCGTCGTTCAGTTCTGCTTGTACGCCCTTGCGCTCAATGATCTGGCGATTCAGTGATTCATTGATCTTTATTAGTTCCGCGGTGCGTTCTTTCACCCGCTTTTCTAATTCCTGTTCGAACTCAAGTGATGCCATGCGCGTCCTCCTTACCAGCGTGTTACCGATGCTACTCCATGCTCTTGCTCGGAATTACAATTCTGAGGGCAACAATAGCGAGCACTTGTCCTGACCATTTCCTCATTTGGGCCACAAGCCACTTCACTTCTGGTTTTGCGCGAACACCAAGGCCCGCGGAAGGTAGACCAAAACCGGAACGACGTTGTGAATCAATCTTGGTGCTTCCTTCATTTACCAAGCAAAACTGGGCTCGCCGCGCAGCATAATCTTTGGACGGGCTTACAATCCGTTAGTACGTTCATCAAATCGCCTTTTTTCGATTAGAGGCCGGTACGACAGCCATCCAAAAAAATTCGCGACCCGATCTGAAAATACAGCCCGGCCAGTAATTGGCGTGAATCTCTGAATGAATAATTCCTGCTATGCTAGAGATCAATTGAACATTCTTTTTCCACACCCGTCAATCCGTCATGGCACCTACGCGAACGCTCTTTTTGGTCATAGGCTTAGATCAGCTTAGCCGACTGCTTTTCCTTTGGGTTGTTGCCAAAAGCGAAAAGACTCGGGTGTAATCGTCGCGGCCGACCAGCCACACTTTAAAATGCGCGGCAGCAACGAAATTGGGAAACGCGGCGTCGACAATTCCCTTTCTTGAAAGCTCTTGCATGTCCAATTTTCCCTCGGGCAACGGACAGGACTTGACCAGTACCAGATGTTCTGCAGCGAGGTGGCGCGTCATCCAAGCGGCAAGGCTGTCAGAGGTGACATCCCAGCTCGGCTCGATTTCTGTCGCAGCAAGCATTTGCACAGGCAGCCATACCGGTACTTTATTTTCTCGCAGCGCTTTTTGAATTTCAGCGTCTGTGCAGGCGGGAACCAGGCGTTTTTGCAGTCCGCAGAGCATTAAGCCGTATTGCTCCATTGCCCGGAGCGCCATGGCGTGGGCGACCGCATCGTCAAAGGCCCAACGCATCTGCGCCTCG
Source organism: Burkholderiales bacterium (assembly GCA_035624615.1). Lineage (GTDB taxonomy): Bacteria > Pseudomonadota > Gammaproteobacteria > Burkholderiales > JAHFRG01 > JAHFRG01. Next base: position 15,765 of record DASPRE010000083.1, read on the forward strand.
CGAACCCAGTCTGCGAAGAATCCGCCTCCAGGAACTATGACTCCTTCGCCCCGGCCGGCTTCAGCGAGCATTTCCAGCCAGCGATTCAGGTCATCCGGATAATCTGCGAGACTGCCGCCGAGTTTAATGACCCACATCGGCCATCAAATTCTGCTCGAGCAGCCGCAGCATGGCCGAGGCCTTGTCGAAAGTTTCCTGGTATTCGTCTTCCAAACGCGAATCAGCGACAATACCGCCTCCCGCCCAAAAGCGGATCATGCCAGCGGAATAAACCAATGTACGAATAGCGATGTTAGTGTCCATGCCGCCATCGTAGCCGACGTAGCCGATGGAACCGCAATACACGCCTCGACGGTGCGGTTCAAGTTCCTCGATGATTTGCATCGCGCGCAATTTGGGTGCACCGGTAATCGAACCGCCGGGAAAGCAGCCACGCATCAAATCCAGTGCGCTCTTGTCTCGTGCGAGCTTGCCGGTCACAGTGCTGACCAGATGGTGCACCGTTGCAAAGCCTTCCACCTCAAACAGCTTCGGCACTCTGACCGAGCCGATTTCACACGACTTGCCGAGGTCGTTTCTAAGCAAATCCACAATCATCAGGTTTTCTGCACGGTCCTTTTCGCTTTCGCGCAGCGCCTCGGCGAGCGCCGCATCGAGCCGCGGATGTCCGGCGCGCGGACGAGTACCTTTGATCGGTTTGGTCTCGACTTGCCGGTCTTTAAGTTTCAGAAAACGCTCGGGGGATGCGCTCAGGATCTGCGCATACGGCGTATTTAGGTACGCTGCGAATGGCGCAGGATTAAGGATGCGCAGCGCCTGGTACGCCAGCCAAGGGTCTCCAGTCGCCGTCGCGGAAAATCTTTGTGCGAGATTCACCTGGTAACAATCGCCTGCTCGGATATAGTCGTGAACACGTTTGAAGGCCCGTGCGTAATGTTCCGGCGTAAGATTGGAAGCGATCTTGCTCGTGATGCGAAACTGGGCGCGAAATCGCTCTTGTGCAGGCTGACTGAAACGAGCCACCAGCTGATCCCATTTTTCGCGCGTATCCGGCTCCCGTTCCGCGCTTGCCAGGTAGCTGCGGCGCTCGTGATGATCCACCACTACGGCCCAATCGTAAATTCCGACAGCCATATCCGGGAGTTTTTCCGCATCTTCGGCAATTACCGGCAGCCTTTCCAGCCTGCGAGCGAGGTCATAGCCGAAATAACCCACCGCTCCGCCAATGAAAGGTAAACGGCTATGGTTTTCCTGTGCCGGCTCGATATGGCGCTTAACTAGGGCAAACGGGTCTTCCGGAGAAAGTTCGCTCGCGCCATGTTGGCGTATCTCAGTTACCTTGCCGCGCGTGACCAAGGTGACATAGGGTTCCGCCACCAAAATATCGTAGCGTGCATACGGTGCGAAACGCTTTCCGCTGTCCAGAAACGCCGCCCAAGGCAGGTCGGCGACCGCTTCAAACAAATGCGCGCTGTCTTCGTGATAAGGCAATTCGGCCAACAGTGACATGATATTATTTTATTCCCGCGTCCGGCTTCGCGCCAGCACCGCCACCGCCACGGCAGGCGCGCATGCATCAATCCATAGACGATCATTAAGCGACGATTCCACCAAGCCGGAAAAATCTAGATAAGGTCTCGCATAGCGCGCGGCAAGGGGTTTCACCAAAAAGCGGCCCAGGCCCGTTCCGACAAGCGGCGCTTCATCGCCTATTAATGCCAGTGAAAATAAACGCGAACAGGCCTCATGCAAACGCTGCTGTTGAAGATTAGCAATAAAGCTGGCAAGCCGCTGCCAGCTTGACAGCGGCGACGACTCCACGTCCCTGCCCAGCATGCGCGCCAGGCGCCGCGCGCTGTCCTGCATCGTTTTCCCGCGTCCGTCAGTGGCGGGAAACTGGTCTGCCCCGTCAGGCAGCTCTCCGATCAACCGGTAGACATCCGCCATGGTAGCGAACTGCTCGGCCATCAGCCCCTGCCACTCACCCGCAAACGGCACACGGAAAGCCACCGCCACCACTGGCGTGCGCACGACCCCAGTATAGACGAGCTCATCAAATGCCATGCGCTGATGGTCATTCCAGCCCCGAGCGTGCACTTTGCCGGAATTCAGCAAAACCAGATCAGTGGTGGTGCTGCCGACGTCCATCAACAACCCTTGCCGCACCCGCTTGGCCGCCAACTCTGCGGTTGCAAGCCAGTTCGCTGAAGCGACTTCGCCGGCGTACTGCTTCGCTTGAGCCGGGGAGACAAATCCGTTGCGCCCGGCAAACACTTGCAGGCTCGCTTGCGGCAACTTGGCGCTCATCGCTTCTACTAGAGTGGTCACGCCGGTATTGCGATTCGGAAAAATATCCGTGAGTTCGCCAGTCATGGTAAGCGCGTGCAGCGCTGCAGGTTGATTGAGGTTTTTCAGCGCCTGAACCACGGCACTATCCAGATGCTGCAAGCCTTGCCACAGAGGACAAGGCAATTGCATAGCTTTGCATACGCGACCGCTGCCGTCCAACAGCGCAACCTTCAGGTGTGCGCCGCCCAAATCCCAGCCAACGGTGTAATTATGCACGTACCGCCCCGAGATCGACTTCAACCCGACACGGCGAAAATTTTGGCAAGCGGAACGGTTTCGTCTCATCCATAAGGCTCAAAACCAGCGCAGCGGGATTACGGCCGAGTGCCTGACGCAAGCCCGCGTAGGAAGTGGTAAGCCTCGGATTCACTTCCATCACCACCCGCTGGGAACGGCCTTGTACCAAATCTATGCCGACATAGCCCCAAAGCCCGGGAATCGCTGCGGCGACACGTCTTGCCAAATCTTCGAATGCACCGTCTCCATCAGTCACGGCATTGACCACAGTGCCGAGAAACTGAAATTGGCCGTCGCGCACCACCACGCGCTGATCATTGCAACTCAAAAGATCGGCATTACCCTTGCGGCAGAGGACGCAAAGGCTCTGCGCATTTCCAGAAATATACGGCTGCAATACAAAATTTCCAGGGTTAGAATTCAGCCACCGCCGCGCCGCAGGAAGATTGTGGAACAGGCGGGTTTCGCTGCAGCCCGCGCCGTCATCGGGTTTCACCACCCATTTCCCGCTCGCATCATGCAAAATCTCGTCTGGTAAAAAGGTCGGCACCGCCGCGATCCCCGCTTGTGTGAGGCAACGTGCGGTCGCCTGCTTACTCGCCGTAACGCGTACCGCGTCCGGATGGCAGCCCAAGAGCCTGCGGCCGTGTTTGAGCACCATGCGATGAATACGCTCAAGCACCCCTTCGCTTTCCGGCGCGATCGGCCACACGGCGTCGGCATCATCCGTGCAGTGCTCCAAAATCCGCCCGGCTTCCGCGGTATTGCGCGGCGTGAATACGGTTACCTGGAAACCCAATGCAGGAAGGCGCCAGTCGCGCATGGTAACTATCTCCGTGTCTGATAGGTCCCCGAGGTCGCGCAACAGCGCCTTAAGCATCATGTCGCCTTCTTGCACCAGCCCGGACGGCAACACTTGGTCAAGCAGTCCGCCGCCGGTAATATGCTCATAGACGAAGATACGCATTCGAAATGGATTATCTCGGCGCGAAACCGCGGAGACGCGGACAAAATTTCTTATAACCGGACTTAAAGCTATTCATGTCCTTTTCCGAGCCTCCCAGTCTCTAGGGTCGAATATGTTATGAAAATTATTCCAGTTCTAGACTTGATGCAAGGACACGTAGTTCATGCGCGCGGCGGTGAGCGACACCAATACCGCCCGCTTGAATCCGGATTATGCAGCGGCAGCAATGCACTCGAAATCGCCTGCGCGTTGCTCGATCTGTATCCGTTTCACGCGCTGTATGTGGCCGACATCGATGCGATCCAAAAAAACGGCAGCAACATCGCAGTGATTGAAAAACTCCATGGGCAGTTTCCCCGCCTCGAACTCTGGGTGGACTCGGGAATATCCGATGTTCCGGGCTACACGGCGTGGCAGGCCCGGGGAATAGGCCACGCAGTGATCGGCAGTGAATCGATTCCCGAGGAAGCACTGCTCTCAGCAGTTCGCGATGGCGAGGATGCGCGTTACCCGCTGCTATCGCTGGATTTTAAGGGCGAGCAGTTCCGCGGCGAGCAGTGTTTGTTCAACCATGCAGAGCTTTGGCCAGAGCACGTCATTGTCATGATGCTCGCGCGTGTCGGAAGCCTACAGGGGCCCGATTTGAATCAATTACGTGCGATAAGGCGACGCGCGCCGCACAAAAAACTCTACGCTGCAGGCGGAGTGCGCGGTGCGCACGACCTGACACGCCTGGAGCGCGCAGGCACACACGGCGCTCTGCTTGCAAGCGCGTTGCACCGGCGCCTCATCAGCGCCAGCGATCTGGCCGCATTTGCATCCGACGCGAATTCACCCGGTGCGCAATGAGCAGCGTTGGCCGCCCATCGCTTACTTGCATCCGGATTATTTCGGAGAGAACGGATGAGTTGCGGTGCCTTTCTTGCTGACCACTTCAGAGGCCCTGGGTTGGCCTGCCACTGCGCGCTTTATTGACTCCTTAGTGGCCTGGTAATTGTAATCGTAGATCTTGGTGTCGTTCTCGGCCAGCCAATGGATGAACACGCCAACGCAGATGAAGACATCGTCAGCCTCATTCGACGGAATCGTACCGTCCTGCACGCAATCCGCAACCGCCATTGCCACTGCGCGTTGCGCGGGTCCGAACATCTGTACTGCCTGTTTCGCGCCTTTGATGGTCACCTTGTTGAAAAGTATGGTATTGGGTTTTGCCATCAGATTCGGCGCCACCACCGCAAGCAAGGTAGAGAATCCGTCCTTGTTGTTAGTTAGCGCATTGCAGAACGCACGTTCTACTGAACTGCCGCGAGGTCCCATGATTAGGTCTACGTGAGCTACTTCGTTACCCTCACCGACTAATGATTCTCCAACGAGTACACGATCTATTTTCGCCATTTTGCCTCTCCTTATTAGGCTAGTTTAACAGTGAAACATAATTCCGAAACCTCAGCGGCTGCCGCCTTCCTAGGCGCCGACTTGCTGACGTTTCGTTTTACTACAGTAACAGGCGGAATCGCCCAGCTACCGGTAAAGCTTCCAAGCAACAAATCCTGTAACCGCAGCGCGAGCAAACTGGCGACGCTCAAATCAGCGGTTGTGCCCGGATTAATCCCGTCACGCTTGAGTTCCGCATCCAAAGCCAGCAATTGTGGCATCAAGGCTTGCGGCGAATCGCTGCGCCGCCAGACGCGTTCCAGTCCCTCTGCTTTCGAACTGACCTCCAGCGCCAGCTTGATGCCGAATTTGCGTACCACGTGGCTGTCGGGAAAGCGTGCCAGTAACGCCAGATAAGCTGAGAGTACCGCCCATTCTTCGCTAGCGAAACGAGCATACTCCTTGCGTGCGTGTGCCACGCCTACCTCAAAGACATCGGCAAATCCGTTCGCGTATTGGCGGGCGATGCTGTCGCGATCACTCGCTTCCTGCATCGCCGCAAGCAGGGTAACTTGCGGTTTCTCGCTTACGTCAAACCGCGGGCTGCTCCCCAACCCGGCGGGCTTGGCGAGGCGAATCGCCTCATAAGCGAGTTCCGCATCCTGTCGCGTAAGTCGCCCCAGCACTCGGCGCAACCTCGGCCGTAACTCGCGAGCGCTGTGCTGCTGCTGCGCGGCGCATAGAAGCGGTGCGGCAAGTAGCACGATGCCAAGATTAGTATTGCAACCCACCGTTTTTTGCGTTTCTTGAACCGCACGCAAAATACGCTCGCCCACGCTGGCGCCAGAAATAGTCAGCGGCGCCGCGATGGCGCTGGCGCTAGCCTCAAACTGCTGCGCGGTCATACCGTGACCGGCGCTGAATACGCTTACATTCCCGGGTTTTGGCGCGCGAATTTCCGCAAGACACGCGCCCTTCAACGCCTGCATCAGTTGTTCCCTGGATATATTCAGCATACCATCTCCATGCCCACTTGAGGCAACTTGCGGGCCAGCAAATCATCCACCAGCAATTGCGCCAGGTTTTCCCGGCACACTCCCTGCAAACCGCGCCACGCCGGAATGCCGTTGACTTCAATGACATATAGTTCGCCATCAAGGTCGCGCATAAGATCCACTCCTGCGTAATCCATGCCCACCACGCGCGTAGCATCCTGTGCCAATCTTTGCATAATTTCGTCCAGTTGCACTTTTTCGCATTTGGCGCCTTGCGCCACATTACTGATCCAACTGGTGCCCCGACGCAGCATCGCGGCACGGGCAGTCCCGCCCACCACTAGCACCCGGAAGTCGTGCCAATGACCTTCGGTGCAATTAATAAATCTTTGCAGATAAGCCGTGCCCGAATATTTGGAAAGATCGGGAATCTCCATGCCGCTCTTCAAGTGCAGCAGGCCCGATCCCTGTGAACCGAACAAAGGTTTCAATACCAGCTCGCGCCCCGCTGCCGTCTCCCGCAATAATACCGCCCGCGCCTGCGCCGCCGATTCACAAACCCAGGTTGGAGGGGTGGGAATGCCGGCACGCTTCAACAGAAAACTTGTCATCGCCTTGTCAACGCTACGCTCGATAGCGCGCGCATCATTGTAAACAGGCACGCCGAGTTCACGCAGGGCATGCAAGACATCCAGGCGTAACACTACCTGTTCCAGTGTGCCGCCCGCTACGCCGCGAACAAAAACCGCATCTGGCAGGCAATTCTTAAACCCGGGGATCACTACGCTATTTCGCGCACGTGCCAGATCGAAATAGCAATCTTGCAAGGACACGTACTGACTATCCCAACCGCGCGCGGCGAACGCGCGGCGCAGTTGCCGGCCGTGCCAGCCTGGATCATCAGTGATAATGGCGACCTGCCTAACCATTGGTTCCACCGAATGAAGCATCTAGCAGAGTGGCATTGAGGCTGCCAGCGCGGAAGCTGTTGCCGCTCTCCAGGCAGCTTATGACGACCTGGGCTGGAGCAAAAAGCATTGGGTCAATTTTGTAAAAATCATATTGGCAGTCCTTGAAGATTTGCGCGAAGCGTTTGCCATAATCTCGCGAAGCCGAGCTTGGAAGCTTTTGTGCAAGATCGGCTGCGTCGCTATCGCTGCAGCTCACGAACAGTTGCACCGCGCCGCCGAACAGAATGGCATCGTTGGTGCGCCCCATGGCTTCAATGAAATCTTTGCAAGGCGGAGGCAGCGGCGCGCTTCCGGCGCCGTCGACTATATGCTGGAGCGGAAAACCCAGCGCATGGACCTTATGCAAAGCCACCTCTAGCACGCGCGCCACGATTTGCACGACACCCGCCAGACTGCGAGTCGGTGTCAAGACGAATGTAAGCTTATCACCGCCCATTTTGCAATCGCGCATCACTTTTTCGACCACTTCTTGAGGCGGGGGTTTGTCTACTTCCAGCACTAGGCAGGTGCTGTTGGCCTGGTCCTGATAGCCTAGCTCGTTAAACAATTCTTCCTTGCAGGCGAGAGCACGTCCCGGCCCCGAACCCAACGCATGGAATGCGCCTTTGCCGCTGCCGTGCGATAAACTCCATCCGGCATATTGGCTGCCGAGACACGCCAGAACTGGATTGCTTGAATGCACGGTTACTTGCAGCGGCCAGCGGCTCGCGGATGCGCAAAGACTCACCGTGCCGAGACCTCCCATGCATATTTCAGCGATACGGCGACCTGCTTCCAACCCGCCGGCATAGTCAATTCCGGCATCCACAATAGCGTGTCCCTGCGGACCGTGCATCACTCCAAGACGCAGCGATCGATGCTCGCGTACTAATTCTGCAACCAAAGGTGCGGCTCGATTGTTGACACTAGGCCACTGCGCCGCTTGCTCGTGCAGAATTGAACTGCCCGCAATTTCGCGGTTTTGTGCACTCATGCCGCTTCCTCCATTATCACTCTCGCGATCGATTTTTGTCGCTGCATCAGCAACCGCCTGACCTGTTGCGTCGATGAGCCTTGCGCATGGACCATGCACAGCGGCGCACCTGGCGGGTATTGCCTGTCCGCTCCAGGGATATCGCTAACCCATTCTGGAAATCTCGTATTTAGAGACACGCGCAGCGACTGTTCAGCATATACTATTGCGTGCCCTCTTGTGATTTTTTGCGCGATCAAATAGGTTTTGGGCAATTCGCCTTGGCACGCGCGCAGGTGCCAAGCAAAAAGCGACTCCGTGCAATCAGCATCATACAGATCCACGGTTGCACAAGGGCGCGGATTAATTTCCAGTACCCGGTATTCATTACCGCGCAACAGAAAATCCATGCCGTTCAATCCCACGAGGCCACTGGCCTTCACAAGCTGATCGAGTTTATGCGCGATTTCCGCCTGTAACGCGGCATCGATTTTCGCATGGCTCACTGCGCCGGCATAACTAAAGGGTGATCCGGCGCTGGTAGTCCACTGCTCATTGAAACCGATGACATGCGATTTGGTACCGTCAGCGAGAAAAGTTACCGACATGCAGCGCCCTGACTCGAGTTTCTGATAGTAATGCATTTCGTCCGGCTGTCTGCCTGCGGCCGGCAATACATGAATTCCACCATAACCCCCGATTTTTTTGGCAAGCCAGCCGCACGCCGGCCGTGGCGGCGCCAAGCGCACTTCGGGGTGCGGCATTTCGAGCCTGTCGAGCAACGGGAAAAAGTGTCGCGGGTCTTTAATTCGCGTCACTGTCTCCGCAGTATTGCCAAATAACCGCCTGCCCGCGACCAGTTGATTGAGCAGCTGTGGCTGGTCTTCGAAACCCGAACCATATACCAGCCCAGAGCAGCGCTGCGGCGGGCAGAGCTCCTCAGCAGCTTTGAGCAGCGCGGCCGCGTCGAAACCGTGGTCATGCTGCGCGATTGCCCGACTTTGGCGTGCGAAGCGATGCGTAGCCGGGTCGTTGTATAAATCAAGCACCACTACCGGGATGCCTCCGCGGCTGGCGGATTCCGCCAGGGCTCTGCCGGTAAGCGCGGCTACCAAGAAAGCCTTGCCTTCAGCTGACATACTTACGTGCCAATGCAAAGGCGTCTCGGAAATCCAAGTACAGCGGTTTGTCAGCCTCCAGCATCGCTTCAAACAGACCATGCTGGACCTGGTACTTGATATTGCCGATTGCCAACGCGCCTATTCCCACCGCCTTACCCGAGCCTGCAGCAACCGGCACGCCATCGTCCATCAAGCCCACGCCCTCGATGCCGGCGGGCGGAACAGCATTAATGTCCGCGGCCACTAGCAAGCGCGGCGCTAGTTTTAACAATTGCTGGCTCAGCACTTGCACGCCAGCTTTTGCGGTGGCCATTACCACTTCCATATTGCTAATCGCTGCCGATTTATTATCTTCTGAACTCGCGTCCACTGGTTCGGTAGTGGCACCGTAACGGGCGTTGGCGACCTGTGCGGACATGCGGGCACGGGATCCGCTGCTATGGCTTGCAATCTTCACTTTGGCTCCCGCCCCGGAAGCCAGCACTGCTGCAGCGGTACCCACTGGTCCGGTACCACCGAGCACCAGCACTTCGAGACCCCGCAAACTGCGCTGATGCACCTTCTTAAGCTGGCGTTCGACCGCAGCGACCATGGCCGCCGCGGTAGTAAAGGCTCCTGAAGGATCAGCAAACACCGACACTTCGAACGGCGGCACCATCGCGAGTTTTGTGGCATCCAGCATATCTGCGGCCATGCCGATTTCGCGCCCGCCGATGAAAATCCCGGTGCGCTTCACGCCACTCGGTCCACGCGAAAAAATCGCGTCCTGAGTAAGTCCACCAACTTGGTCGAGAGTGATATTAGTATACGCTGCCACTGCGTTGTAGCCAGCGTCATACGCCATGTTGACATCGAACGGGCTAACATTTGGGCTGGGCGTAATCATGTGCAACACAAAAGGTTTTTCCATAGGTTCCTTGAGAATTGGTTTATTAGATTGTGCTGCTCTTGGTACTGCGTTGCTGCAAGAACACTTCTCCACCTCGATTGCGCGCGGCGCAGATTTTAAATCGTAATGTATTGTCTGCTCCCCAGCGCGTCTCCGCATCGCGCAACAGGCTGCCCGCGTGAATTTCGGAATCCACAACGGCAAATCCGGTTGGTCCCCATGAACTCTGCCCGACGCAATTCACGCCGCGGCTCTCCAACCAGGCAAGCACTTCGCTTACTTTCCGGCTGGCATAACGTCCGCCCTGTGCCGGGGCAAAATGGTCGCCAACCACGCGCTGAACCTCGCTCACCGCTTTTCCAAATTCCTGAACATCGGCCTCGACCAGGGCCGGCATCAAATGCATCAGCACCAAGCGGCACAAATGCGCAGCACTCGCCTCCGGGAACAGCGGCAGTGCACTAAAGACTTTATCCTCATCGGCTCCATGTAGGCCCTGAGACTGCAGATCGAAAATCAGCAATATCCGCCACTGCGACGGAAAATTAATGCGGCTGGTTATACGCGGGGGTTCTTCGCTCTCGCCTCGACCTCCGTCAATCAGAAATCCACCTTGGTCGAACGCGCCGATCCCAATGCCGGAGCGGCTTCCACGGTCCAGCATTGCGGCGATATCTCTGGCACTGAGATTAAGTTGATACAGGCGCGTTAAGGCAATACCTGCGGCGATTGCAAGCTGCGTACCGGATCCGAGACCCGTGTGCTCGGGTATTGCCTGCACCACAGCCATCCGCACGGCGCCACCCAATCCCAGCCGGTCATGCAATCGTCGCAAAACTCGCATTGCGCGATGCGTTTGCGCACCCTCTACCGAAAACATTTCGGAGCGTTCTGCGTAAATGCGCGTGCTGAATCCGTCGAGCGTCAACCCCAAGCTGCCAAAGCGGCGGCCGGTGGCACCGTTTAAATCCATGAAACCCAAGTGCAAGCGCGCCGGCGCCTCCACGACTACGCTTTGAATTTCTTTATCGGCGCTCGGCAAGCCGTTCATTATGTTTTAATTTTAACCTGAAATGTTCAGCAATTATCATGCCATTCACTTTTATCATTGTATTTCAAGCTGGTCATAGTAGTATAAAAATCCGGTTGCGACAGCTCCGGACCAGTGTGTCACTTTACCAGCGCATTTCTGGTAACTTTGCTGCACTGCCATGCAGAGAATATATTGCTAGAATATACCAAAATTTCGGAGACTTGCATCGCGCACCGCGTGGCCATTAACGCATTTCAAGCTGGCATTGCATGTGCCTAATCACTACAATGCGCCTCTGGTGGCAAGCGAGATATTTCCATGACGCAACTTTTATCTCCCGGAGTATGGGACGAAGTGCCGTGCCCGTTTTGCGGACTTGCATGCGATGATTTACGTGTCGCCTCCCAATCCGGAAAACTTCAAGTCATTGCCAATGGCTGTTTGATCAGTAGCAGGGCATTTGCGGAATCAAGTTCCTCCAAATCAACCGCTCCACGAATCGCCGGGAAAACCGTTTTGCGCGAGGACGCTACAGCGGCGGTTGCTGATATCCTCGGGAAAGCAAAACAGCCGCTCATCGCGGGCTTGGGCACCGATGTCGCCGGAATGCGCGCCCTGCTGCAAATCGCTGACCGCATAGGCGCAATAGTCGACCACATGAACAGCGTCTATTTCATGAGTAATATTCTGACACTTCAGGACAGCGGATGGATTATTACCACATTGAGCGAGTTGAAAAATCGAGTTGACTTGCTGGTCATTGCCGGCTCTGATGTGACGAGCCGATTTCCGCGTTTTTTCGAACGCTATGTCTGGAATCAGGACGCGCTGTTTGGAGGCAACTCCCGCGAAGTCGTGTATTTCGGACGTGGCTTGGATACTCGGGCCGGAACGGCTCCCGACGGGCGCAAACCGACCGTCATCGACTGCGATATCACTCGCATCGGCGAAATCGCCGGCGCCTTGCGCTGCCTGATCGCGGGAAGACATCTACAGGCTAGGCAGATTGCAGAGGTCCCGCTAGCGGAATTGCAGGGGCTTGCCACGCGCATGCTGAACGCGCGCTACGGCGTGCTTGCCTGGGCTGCTGCTGATTTCCATTTCAAGCATGCAGAGCTTACCGTGCAAAGCCTGTGCGAGCTGGTGAAGGATTTGAACCGGAGCACGCGCTTCTCCGGTCTTCCGTTGGGCGGAAATGAAGGAGACATGACCGCAAACCAGGTTTGCACGTGGCAAAGCGGCTTCCCTATGCGCACAAGTTTTGGAAGCGGAAGCCCCAGTTATGATCCGCGTCATTTCTCCGCCGATCGCATGTTGCGGGAAAACGAGGCGGATGCCTTGTTGTGGGTCTCTAGCTTCAACGAGAAAAATACACCGCCCGAGACCTCCGCTCCCGTTGCGGTACTGGGACGCAGCGGCATGAGCTTTAGCAAGGTACCACACGTCTACATCCCTGTCGCCACACCCGGAGTTGATCATTCGGGACATGTCTACCGCACCGATAACGTGGTGGCGCTGCCGCTGAGAAAGCTGCGGGAAAGTGCGCTGCCTTCGGTGGCCCAAGTTGCCGATGAGATTGAAAAGGCGCTGCAACTCGGCTGATGCTCACTAAGCTCAAAGGCGGAAAAGTTTATGACCCTGCCAATCAGGTCAACGGCGAGGTGCACGATTTATTTGTGCGCGACGGCCGTATCGCTGCTGCCCCCGCTCACGGCGAGCGCGTGGACCGAGAGTACGATGTATCCGGCAGAATCGTGATGGCTGGGGCTATAGATCTGCATACTCACATCGGCGGCGGCAAGGTGAATATCGCGCGCAATTTGTTGCCCGAGGATCATCGTAGCGACCTTGTTGCGCGCACTCCGCTCACCCGCTCCGGCTGCGGCCATGCAGCACCTTCCACGCTTACCACTGGCTATCGCTACGCGGAAATGGGCTACACCGCGTGCTTCGAACCGGCGATGCTGCCGGTGAATGCGCGCCAGGCGCACATGGAAATGGGCGATACGCCTATCGTTGATAAGGGCGGTTATGCGCTTCTCGGAAGCGATGATTTTCTGCTGAGAATGCTGGCTGCCAAATCCGATCAAAAATCAATCAACGATTACGTAGCGTGGACGCTCAGCTCCTCGCACTGCATCGGCATCAAGGTCGTCAATCCGGGCGGCATCTCCGCGTTCAAGTTTAACCAGCGCAAGCTGGACGTGGACGAAGAACATGTCTATTACCATGTTACTCCGCGACAGATTATCAAAGTCCTGGCGCAGGCACTCAGCGACCTTGGTGTGACGCATCCGTTGCATGTGCACGGATGCAATCTCGGCGTACCGGGCAACGTTGAGACCACCTTGGAAACCATAAGAGTTGCTGAAGGCCTGCCGATGCATCTTACCCATATCCAGTTCCATAGTTACGGCACCGAGGGCGACCGGAAATTTTCGTCAGCTGCTGCGCAAGTGGCGGAAGCCATAAACCAAAACAAAAACATCTCCGCCGACGTCGGGCAAATCATGTTCGGCCAGACCGTCACAGCTTCCGGCGACAGCATGGCGCAGCACCGCAATGCGCCGCTCGGCCACCCGAAAAAATGGGTGGTGATGGACATCGAATGCGATGCCGGCTGCGGCGTGGTGCCGTTTCGCTATCGCGACAAGAATTTCGTCAATGCATTGCAATGGGCGATCGGCCTGGAAATTTTCCTGATGGTCAGCGATCCATGGCGCATTTGCCTCACTACTGATCATCCTAACGGTGCGCCGTTCACAAGCTACCCCCACCTGATTAAACTGCTTATGGACAAGACCTATCGAAATAGCGTTCTCGCCACCATCAACCCCGATGCTGCTGCCATGAGCATGCTGGCAAGCCTTGAGCGCGAATATTCGCTCTACGAAATCGCGATCATGACCCGCGCCGCACCGGCGAAAATCCTGGGCCTTGACGAACGCGGCCATCTCGGTCTCGGAGCAGCCGCCGATATCACGGTCTACAGCGAGGCCAGTGACAGGGAAAAAATGTTTGTTAAACCCGATTACGTATTTAAGGACGGAGAACTGGTGGCTCAAAACGGCAGAGTTATCAAGATCACGTGGGGCAATACCCATGTAGTTAAGCCCGAGTACGATAAAAGCATAGAAAAACAGCTCAAATCTTATTTCGAACGCTATCAGACGATGCGCATGGACAATTTCAAAATCAGCGATGACGAGATGCAAGAATTTGGGCACGGTAACAAACTTTTGCCGCATGCCTGCCGCAAGAAGTAAGGCATCAGCAGTGAGGCGTAAGGCCTACGTTTCACTTCTAATTCTTTACTGCACCGACTAATGGTCATCAACGGCGTCACTATCGACGACACCTTTGCCGAAGCGTTTGGCATGAAGGCGACACGCGTTATCATCACTGCTCACAATCTCAAATGGGCTTATCACGCGGCCACCGCTGCCACCGGCTTCGCGACATCGGTGATCGCCTGCGGCTGCGAGGCGGGAATCGAACGCAGTCTCGAACGTGAAGAAACGCCTGATGGGCGCCCAGGAGCGTCCATACTGCTGTTTGCTGTTTCCGGTAAGGAACTCGCCAAACAATTGGAACGGCGCATTGGTCAATGTGTGCTCACCTCTCCCACCAGCGCCGCATTTGCAGGAATATCGGAAGGCGAGCCGTTGCCGTTGGGGAAAAATCTGCGTTACTTCGGGGATGGGTTCCAGTCATCCAAACTGATCGCCGGCAAGCGCCTGTGGCGCGTGCCGGTAATGGATGGCGAATTCCTGTGCGAAGAAACCACCGGTACGGCGAAAGCAGTGGGTGGAGGGAATTTTCTGATTCTGGCGAGCACGCAGGCCCAGGCGCTCGCCGCCGGAGAAGCCGCTGTCGAAGCTATGCGCAAAATGCCCAATGTCATCATGCCATTCCCTGGCGGCGTAGTGCGTTCCGGCTCCAAAGTCGGCTCCAAATACAAAACACTGATGGCTTCCACCAATGATGCATTTTGCCCGACCATTCGCGGCATCACACAATCGGAATTGACTGAAGACATCGACGCGGTGCTGGAAATCGTTATTGACGGATTGACCGACGCCGATGTGCGCGGAGCCATGCACGCAGGTATTGCAGCGGTGTGCGAACTCGGTGCCAAACACGGCGTACGCCGTATCACTGCTGGCAACTACGGCGGCAAGCTGGGGCAGTTTCATTTTCGTTTGCATCAAATCATGTCATGAGCGCGTTGACTTTTACGCTGAAAGAAACTTTGCACCAGCGCGTAGACCTCTCGCCGCTCACGCCCGATTTCCTCAAAGGGAAATCTCCTGCGGAAATCTCCGCCATAGAGCTTGCCTGCGGCAACCGCAGACTGAGGGTGGGCGAACTATTTGCTCTTAGCGGAGATGATGCATGCGCCCTGGTGATTAAAAACAGTAGCAGCAAACTCGACCGAATTGGCCAGGCGATGAACAGCGGCAGCATCACGGTACACGGTGATGCCGGCGCCTATCTCGGGTTTGCCATGAAAAACGGTGCTATCACAGTGCATGGCAACGTCGGCGCTTATGCTGCAAGCGCGATGATAAACGGCCTGCTGCACATTCGCGGCAACGCGGATGATTTTCTTGCTGCCGCGATTCCAGGCGAGCGGCACGGCATGAAGGGTGGGGTGGTGATCGTCACGGGCAATGTCGGCGACCGCACCGGCGACCACATGCGTCGCGGCCAAGTGCTGATCGAAGGCAATACTGGCGATTTTTGCGCATCGCGCATGCTGGCAGGCACCATTGCTGTGCTTGGCACGGCGGCACGTTTTGCTGGCCTCGGGATGAAACGAGGCGCCCTCCTGCTTAATACCATGCCGGCTGATATACCCGCTACTTTCAACGACTGCGGGCTGCACCATCTCAATTATCTCACACTGCTCATCAAATCCTGGCAAGCCCTTGACAGCAAATTCGCGCTCCTTGAACCGCGCTCACGCGTGCGCCGCTACATGGGCGACCTAGCGAACGCGGGCAAAGGAGAAATCTTAGTGTGGCAATAATCAAAGAACTGCCGTCTTATCGTGGCCGCTTTGCGCCCTCGCCAACCGGGCCGCTGCATTTTGGCTCACTGATCGCCGCAGTCGGCAGTTTCCTTGAAGCAAGAAGCCGCAAGGGCGAGTGGCTGGTTCGCATTGATGATCTCGATCCGCCGCGCGAGGAGCCTGGCGCCAGCGACGAGATTCTACGGACGCTTGAGGCCTGTGGAATGGAGTGGGACGGCGATATTGTTTACCAGAGCACGCGCCGCGACGCTTATCATGCCGCGCTGCACAGTCTGCGGGGGCGCGGCTTGATTTATCCCTGCGCCTGCAGCCGCCGTGAAATAGCTGATTCAGCAATTGAAGGAATAGACGGCCCCGTTTATCCCGGCACTTGCCGCAACGGTCTCCCGCCGCTTCGCAGCGCGCGCGTCTGGCGCGTGAGAACCGACCGGCGGCTCGTCGAATTCATCGACGTATTGCAAGGATGTGTTGCACAACGCCTCGAAATTAATGTTGGGGATTACGTGCTCTACCGTGCAGACCAAGTCTATGCATATCAGCTTGCGGTGGTGGTTGACGACGCCGAACAGGGCATCACCGATGTTGTGCGCGGCGCAGATCTGCTGAGCTCAACTCCCCGGCAACTTTATCTGCAAAAACTGCTGGGATACCCCACGCCAAAATACCTGCACTTGCCGGTGGCGTTAAACAGTACGGGAGAGAAGCTGAGCAAGCAAACACTTGCGCCCGCGGTAAACAGGGCGGAGCCGTTAGCGTGGCTTTGGCAAGTGCTGCGCTTTCTCGGTCAAAAGCCACCGCAAGATCTTATGCTGGGCACACTTGATGATTTCTGGAAATGGGCAATCAGCCACTGGCAACCGAACAACATTCCAAAAGCCAGGGCTCTGCCGACCAATTCACTCAAATCGTGAACAAGACCTTTATCTTGGCCGATCACGTATACCGTTATTTGCTTTCGGAGTCGCTGCGCGAGCCCGATATTCTGCATAAATTGCGCAAGGAAACGGCACATGACCCAATGGCCCGCATGCAAATCGCGCCAGAGCAGGGACAATTCATGGCCCTGCTGGTGCGGCTCATGAGCGCCAAAAAGTGTCTCGAAATCGGCGTATACACCGGTTACAGCTCGCTCTGCATCGCCCTGGCGTTGCCGGCAGACGGCAAAATCACTGCCTGCGACCTGAGCGATGAGTGGACTCGGATTGCACGGCGCTACTGGAAGGAAGCCGGTGTAGCGCAGAAAATTGAACTGCGACTTGCGCCCGCGCTTAAAACGCTGGATGAGCTGCTCGCTGAAAACCAGGCAGGCACCTTCGATTTTGCCTTCATCGACGCCGACAAGGAAAATTACCTCGCCTATTACGAGCGCTGCCTAAAGTTATTACGGCGCGGCGGACTGATCGCGATCGACAACACTTTATGGTCGGGGCGAGTCGCCGAACCCGATAACCGCGAAGCGGATACCGTGGCGCTACGCGAGTTCAACCGCAAGCTGCATCTCGACCAGCGGATTACGCTCTCGCTGTTGCCGATTGCCGACGGCCTGACTCTGGCACTCAAGTCCTAGGCAACGGCTCTCCGTCTTTGAACAGCAACAGCTCGCCGGGTGTCATGGTGGTCCAGTGCTCATTGTCAGTGAGTGGCAATGTGGCGATCACTGCAACCTTGTCATTCGGCGTGGTTAGTCGGCTGAAATCCACTGTAATGTCCTGATCCTTCAAGTGCGCACGACCAAACGGAGCGCGGCGCAATACGTAGGAAAGTTTGTCGGCGCAGTGGGCGAACAGACATTCGCCGTTGGACAGCAGATAATTGAAAACGCCGTATTTAGCCAGGTCGCGAGAAACCTCTTTGACCGCGGGGTAGAGAGAGTCAGCGTCCGGCTGTGCGTTAGGGAACATCCTGCGCAAGGTTTCGAGCATAAAACAAAAAGCGTGCTCGCTGTCGGTGGCGCCGACCGGACGGTAATTACCATTGAGCCGCGGATGAAAATTCTCGAGCGTGCCGTTGTGAGCGAAGATCCAGTAGCGCCCCCACATTTCGCGCATGAACGGATGGGTGTTCTGCAAACACACTGCGCCGCGCGTGGCCTTGCGGATGTGCGCAATCACATTGAGCGAGTGTATCGGATATTTCCGTACCAGATCCGCCACCGGCGATTTCGCCGCGGGCTTGGAATCGAGATACAGCCGACAGCCTGCGCCCTCAAAGAAAGCGATTCCCCAGCCGTCATCGTGGTGGTCGGTTCCTCCACCACGCGTGTGGAATCCCTCGAAAGAAAAGCAAATGTCGGTAGGCACGTTGCAATTCATGCCCAGCAACTGGCACATCTTTAACCTTGGCGAACCGTCAATGCGGGTTTTGTAAGACGCATTGTTGCATTAATGACAAAAAGCCCGTGAAAAAATTCAGCATAAGCGAGTATTGGCGAAATCAATCAGCAACGCTGGGTTGATGTACGCTTTAAAAACCAAATAGATCATGCCACCTGCTACTAACAGCGGCACCAGCCATAATAGGATTTTCTGAAACTCGGTCCCTTTCACGCAGGCGTTTCCTTTACATTCAGGCGCGCCACCTGCCGCTCGTCTATTGGCCAGCACAACGCCGCCGCAACGATGCTCAAGCTGACGCAGCTAAGCCACACTGCGTAGTATGAACCTGAAAGGTCGAACGCGTAACCGCCCAGCCATGCTCCGGCGAAACTTCCGATTTGGTGCCCGAGAAACACGATCCCGAACAAGGTGGAAAGATATTTCACTCCGAATATCTGAGCCATCAGACCATTGGTGAGTGGCACCGTACCAAGCCACAGCGCTCCCATTGCTGCCGCAAATAGATATACGCTCATCGGCGTGACCGGCAACATCATGAACAAGCTGATCGCCGCCGCGCGCAGGATATAAATGTATGCAAGCAGGTTTTTCTTACTATAGAACCCGCCGAAATATCCGGCGAGATAAGAGCCGATAATGTTGAAAAAACCGATCAACGCGAGCGCAATCATCCCGGTCACCGGGGTCATGCCTTGGTCCAGCAAATACGCTGGCAAATGCAGCATGATAAAAACGGTCTGAAATCCGCACACCAGAAATCCCGTGGTGAGATACCAAAACCCTTTGTGCCTGCGCGCTTCGTGTATCGCTTCGCTAAGCGTTTGGCTGCCGTAAACCGGTTTTACTCCCGCATTTTTTCCGTACAGCAACGTCGCCAGCGGTACGATGAGCGAAATTGAAGCAGCAAGAATGGCAAACGCAGCCGCCCAACCCAAATGGGATATCAGCGTCTGCCCGTACGGAAGCATGGCAAACTGCCCGAATGATCCCCCGGCGCTCGCAATACCCAAACCCACGCTGCGCTTTTCGGGACTCAAGCTGCGCCCGATCACGCCCAGTACGACGCTGAAGCTGGTGCCGCTCATGCCCAGACCAATCAGAAGCCCGGCCGTGAGATCAAGCTGCGCGCCGGTAGCGGAAAGCGGTATCAATAGCAGTCCCAGCGCATACAAAATCGCACCGATGACCAGCACCCTCACCGCGCCATACTTGTCGGCAATCGCCCCGGCAAACGGCTGAGCGAGTCCCCAAACAAGATTTTGAACGGCAATCGCGAAAGCAAAAACTTCCCGCCCTCAACCGTGACTTGAACTCAGCGGCTGCAGAAAAAGGCCGAAGCTCTGGCGTGTGCCGAGCGAAAGCATCTGGATCAGCCCAGCGCACGCCAGCACGACCCCGGGGGTACGCCAAGACTTAGACAAGCTAAAGATTCCTGTCAAAGAACTAAAAATAATTATCCGGGAATGCTCAGCCGCTTTGGCTTTCTTCCCACTTAAAGCCGAGCGCGGTCACGCCCTGCTTCAAAAGCTGCATCGCTTGGGGTACCTGCTGCTCGTCTCCGCGGACACCCATCTCGATCCAGCGCTCACCGGGCCCAAGGTGCGGCAAGCTGAACAGCTTGAGCGTGGGGAACCGCGCTACGCAGTCATTCATTACGTCCAGAAGCAAACTTTCCATCGCGCCGCGCACGATGATCGCCTGTTCCGTTCCTTTTACGGAATGCTGTAAATGCCGGTAACGTGTATCCAGCACCCACTCCAGCATCGGCCACGCCATTTCCGGAAATCCTGGTAAAAAATGATGATCCTTGAGACTGAAACCGGACACGCGGTTATACGGATTGGGAATGACACGGCTACCTTGAGGAAGATCTGCCATCAGCACGCGTTTGGGATATGCCGCTTCGCCAAATTGTGCCACGATTTCTGCAAGCGCATCGGGATGGCGGTATAGCTCGACGCCGGCAGCTTCTGCCGCGCAGCGCCTCGTGTAATCGTCAGGAGTCGCGCCAATGCCACCAAAGCAAAAAACGATATCTTCCGTAGCCAGAGTACGCCGTAATGTGGAGGTAATCAGCGGCGGGTCATCTCCAAGATATTCGCACCAGCTGAGCCCCAATCCCCGTTCGTTTAGCGTGTGAATGACTTGAGCAAAATGCTTATCCTGGCGCTTGCCGCTGATGATTTCATCGCCGATGATGATGGCACCGAAGTGCATCATCCCATTATGTAGCTTTCGAGTTGCTTGATGATGTACTCGCGTTCCGAAATCGCTTCCTTCACCAAGTCGCCGATCGATACCACTCCAACGAGCCGGTTATCCTCATATACAGGCAAATGCCTGACCCGCTTGTCGGTCATCAATGCCATGCACTCGTCCACGGTATGCATGGTGCTCACGTAAACGATTTTGCTGGTCATGATATCTCGGACCTGGATTTCCTTGGAGGATTTGCCATGCAGAATCACTTTGCGCGCGTAGTCGCGCTCGGTGATGATTCCCACCAGTTTGTCGGCATCAATTACCAGGAGCGCGCCGACTTCCTCTTCAGCCATCAGCTTGAGTGCATCATAAACAGTGGCGTCAGGTGAAATGGCAAGGACGCCGCGGGTTTTGCCCTGCAAAATTTGTTTTACGAGTTTCATGGTTGGCCCCCGGTTGATAAGACACACAGACAATCAATCCTATTATAGCCGCTTATCGCCAATTCGTTCCTGCTCCGAAATATTAGGAATGCATTATCAACAAATTTTCGTTTTCTGCCAACGCCTCAATATCATACAGCGCCGCGAGGCGTGCTTTGGAAACCGTCATAAAATTGCAGGAAACTTTTTTTAATCGGAGGAATCTGATTTGGTGCATGCATCGACCCGGGTTATGTGTGCTTGTGTTTATCTTTTTTAATCTCGAACAGGAGGCAAAAGATGACTAAGCAGATGACCATACCTATCCTTCTTGCAGTTCTACTGGCCTTGAGCTCCAGCCTGGCGTTAGCAAGGAACCAAAACCAGTCCGAGCATAGCAAAAACTGCATGCAGGTGCGCTGTTGGAGCCAGATTGACACCAATCACGACAACCTGATTGAACCTCAAGAATGGATAAAGTACGAGCAGACCCATTCAGGTCCGCTGGCCAAAAGACATAGCGATTAGTCCGCTAGGTTGTACGGCTGCTAACGGAAAAGCGGGTCTCTCCCCCAATGGGAGAGGCCGGCTTTTTTACTTGGACATCCGTTCGACTACCTTAATCAGCGCGGAGGAATCGAGTTCGCCTTCACCCGCCCCCATCAGCGCGTTCATATGCTGCGTAACCAGAGCTGCACCGGGAAGGGCCAAGCCCAGTTTATGCGCGGTTTCCATTACGATGCGCATGTCTTTCTGATGCAGCCTTACCTTGAATCCCGGCTTGAATTCGTTATCCAGCATGCGTTTTCCGTGCACCTCGAGAATTTTGCTGTTGGCAAACCCGCCTAGCAGCGCTTCGCGAACTTTGGCCGCATCCACATTGTTCTTGCGCGCAAAAGTGAGCGCTTCGCCCACCGCTTCGATAGTTAAAGCCACCACGATTTGATTGCACGCCTTGGTCACTTGTCCGGCTCCGTTGCTGCCGGTCAATACAATGTTTTTGCCGAGGCATTCGAACAACGGCTTGACGCGCGCAAATATTTCCGGCTTGCCGCCGCACATGATGGAAAGCGTGCCGTTGATCGCGCCGACTTCGCCGCCGGAAACCGGCGCATCGAGCATTTCTATTCCCTTAGCAGCAAGTTTCCCCGCCATTTCGCGCGTCGCTACCGGCGAGATGGTGCTCATATCCACCACCACCGAGCCGCGTTTCCCTCCGTGGATCAAACCATTCGTGCCCAGTACCACCGCTTCCACATCCGAAGTATCGGAAACCATGACGACCGTTACTTCTGATTTTTCCGCCGCCTCCTTTGGCGAACCGCATAACGTTGCGCCCGCGTCTTTCAGCGGTTTCATCGATTCCGAACGGCGCGCGTAAACGGAGAGTGAGTGGCCGCCCTTGATGAGATTAAGCGCCATGGGCTTGCCCATGATTCCCAGACCGACAAAACCAACTTTCATTGTTCTCTCCTTAGGAGTGATAGCACTAACGGTGAAGAATATGAATCCAAATAATAAACGAAATCGGGCGGCGAAACCGCACGCCGGTTTTCATCGGATCAACCCCAGAACAACGAAAAGCGGCAAGGTAATCCAGAAAAAAATAGTGCTCCAGCCGATAAGGAGCGCCGCTGCCGAGTGATCCAGGTGAAAACGGTCGGTAAGAACCAGGGCCGCCACCATGGTGGGCGTGGTCCCCTCTACTACCGCGGCGTACTGGGCTTCTCCCATGGGCTGGAACAGGAGTTTCGCCGCCAACCATACCAAGAGGGGCGTTCCTAAAAGTTTTACTGCGGCCACTGCGAGGATTTCCCGGCGCGGCGTCAGCCGGCCCCAGGGTATGCTCATGCCTAAAACAAAAAGAATTACTGGAATGGTAGCCAAACCTATCATGCGCGTCGCATTAACTAGAGGTGGATAGGCCCATCCGAGCTGTTGAGCTGCAGTTCCCAGGATGAATGCCCATATAGGCGGCATGGAAAAAATCGCCCGCCATACCGAAGCGTGAGGTACATTCGGATCATCGGTTCCCAGTCGGGTGGATATCCATACGCCGAGGCTCCAGAGAACCGGCAGGGTCATGAGCATGTCGTTGAATACCGCATAGCGCGGCGCATCCGGACCATAGAGAAACGTGAGCACCGGCACGCCGATATTGAACGTATTGCCAGACATGCCTCCCACCAAGAGAATCGCCCGAGTGCTGTCTTTGAGTCCGCGCCCCAGCGCGCTGTGGTAAAGCAACGGGTAGAGGACGGCGCCAGAAAGGAGCGCACCCACCCCTACTAGAAGAGGAACCGAAAGCAAATCAGTGGTAATCGGCGTGGTTGCAGCAATGGCAAACAGAATCGAAGGATAAAACAAATTGAGTACCAGCCGGTTAAGTTGGGTACGTAAAGCCGCGACCGGTGCGTCTGGGAAAAACAGCGGCCAGAAAGCTCCCGCCGCCACCAGCAACGTCAGCGGAAGCATGACCTCAATCAGCAGATTTATCAGTTGCCCCAAATTATTCACGTCACACGAGCCCGCTCTACGCCAAATCAAGCTCTGCAGTTTGCGCCAGGTGCAATCCCGCAGCACTTAAACGTTTCGATTTGCTGGTTCATTCAGCGATCCCGTCTAGAAAATGGCAACCGCTCCTCGCACCAACACGCAACCGCAAGCAGTTTGTCGTCAGCTTGATAGCCACCCACAATCTGCAGGCCCAATGGCAAGCCTTGGGGCCCCAGCCCAGTGGGAATGGTAATCGCGGGCACGCCGCACAAAGTCCAGATAGTACAAAAAGCCGGGTCTCCCGTGTTATCCAGAGTAGCGGGCGCCTCCCCGTTTGCCGGGGGCGTAATAATGGCGTCGAATTCTTTTAGAAAAGCAGAAAGATCCTCTTGCAGCTGCCCGCGCAAGCGCAACGTATCCTGATACGCGGAATCGGAAATATCACTCCCCTCATCGAGAAACGCGTTAAGGACAGCGCTGATTTTTTCACGGTCGCGCATTTGAAGTTCCCGAAAGAATTTTGCCGCCTCATGGGCCATAATGCGCCGCAGACAGGGATGTGCTTGATTGAACGCGGCGGGAAGCTCGGTTTCTACGACCTCCGCCCCTGACTCACTGAGCTTTCTCGCGTTATCGGAAAAGATTCTGCGCTGCGCGCCTTCGGCACGGGTCCATACCGGCGAGCGAACGGCCGCCAATTTAAGTTTTTTATCGAGCACGTTGATTTCATGGCTGACTGGATTTTGTTTTTCCGCAATGCACGATGTCACCCATGCAGCATCGGCCACACTGCGCGTGAACACTCCGGTCTGATCCAGGGTGGGACTGTAATCCAGAGTTCCGTGATTGGAAACCGTGCCTTGGCTCGGTTTATATCCGACCACGCCGCAAAACGCCGCAGGGCGGATGATTGAGCCGTTGGTTTGCGTCCCCAGTGCGGCAGGAACAAAGCCTGCCGCCACCGCGGCGGCAGAACCGCTGGAAGAGCCGCCTGGTGTGTGCGCTGGGTTCCATGGATTACGGGTCTTGCCTGGAGCGAGAAATGCGAATTCCGCAGTGACGGTCTTGCCCATGACAAAACCGCCTGCCTGCTCAAGTTTTTCCACAACCTGAGCGGATGCTTGAGGAACGTTGCCCTTAAACAACGGCGAGCCCAACTCAGTGGGAATTCCCCGCGTATCAAAAATGTCCTTGA
>DASPRE010000087.1:0-4147 GCA_035624615.1 Burkholderiales bacterium
TCGCGACCACTGAACGAACGTTTCTTATCTCTTCCTGCGCTGCTTTCATTAGGGTGCCATTACATGTGCTCGGCGAGCAGGATCCGATAATGTTCATTGATGAAATTGAAACCGCAAAAAACGCGAGATATCTTTCGACCAGGGGTATGCAGCAAAAACAAAACTATCCGAAATATGAAAAACCCGATATAAAACGCGAGCCAACTCTTGTACCGACGAACATAAGCAATTTCAAGGGCGAGTAATACATGTCGGCAATCATTGTCGACAAGGCCTCGATCAGCGTCTCGCTGCTTGGCGCAAGCCTAATCGCGTTGAGACTGTAGGAAGATCCTGGAACTTCGCGATCGAATAAGCGCTAATGACCGCTTTGGGTCGATAGCCGACGTTGAGTGCCGACTAGGGCTCCAATCTCCGACCTGCGGATTTCAATTTTCGAGTATCATCTGCCAAGGGGACGAAAGTCGTTTATATGGCTTACAAACCCGCCTGGGGACGCCACCATTTAAATATAAGTTGGTCCATCGGGTGGCGCTTAGGGCCGAAGACGACCGAAAGTACCAGGGTTGACTTTATTTAATATGTAAATTGAAAGAAGGTTGTCGTGAATCCGAATTTGTTTTTGCATAAAACCGGCCATTTTGCTGGCTGCCTTGTGCTCGTTACTTGGAGTTTGTTCACGCAAGCGGCTCCTTTCGATTCCCCGGAAGGTTTGTGGAAGACAGTTGACGATGGGACCGGCACACCTAGCGCACTGATCCGGATAATTGAAACCAACGGCGAATACCAGGGGACGATTGAAAAAATCCTGATCCGAGGTGAAGATGAAAATACCATCTGTGAAAAATGCGAAGGTCCCAGGCACAATCAGCCGGTGCTCGGCCTGGCCATCATCACCGAAATGAAAAAGCAAGGAGACGAATATGCTGGTGGCGAGATCCTCGATCCTGGCAACGGAAAGGTTTATCGCTGCAAGATGACTCTAGAAGACGGTGGGACTAAGATTCAAGTGCGCGGGTTCATCGGAGTATCTTTGTTCGGTCGCACCCAAACATGGATCCGAATAGAATAAGTTAGGCCTTGGGTTGTCAGGATCAGCGACCGCGTTGATTAACTCCGCTTCGGCAGGGAGGCACACCAATTTCACTGTATGCCCTGCGAGCAGTAGCTTGGTTGCCAATCAAAAAATACGCTTCTCGGTCGCTGGTCTATTCTTTTCTGAAAATCGCTGCGTAGTGGTAGGGAGGCAAATCAACGAAGCGATCCCGCCGGAATCCCGCCGGTATAACTACGGCGGAGACCCGTTCAGGGGACATGCGTGATTCGGTGCGTGGCCCTCGCGGTTGGCCTAACACGGGGGTCTTTTCGCGCGGCAGAATATGCCAGTTCACAATGGCGAAATAGCCATCCGCCTTTAATACCTTGGCAACCTCGCGCGCAAGTACCGTTTTGTCCGGCACGCCGTGAAACGTGTTTGCAATAAGGACGTAGTCGACCGCAACAGTGATCAGTTTACCCAGCTCCATCGCGTCACCAACCAGCCAGGTGCAGTTCTTCATCCCATTGCAGGCGGCTTTAGCCTGCTGCAGCACGACAGGATCGAGGTCAAACCCGATGACTCGTCCCGAACCAACTTTCCGGGCGATCGCAGCAGTGAAATAGCCATCTCCGCAGCAAAGATCAACCACGGTCATCCCCGTGCTAATTCCTAAAATTTCTACTACCGTGTCCGGATTTGGCCACAGTGCATGCCACCAATCCTGACTCGGCATTGCGGTTCCTGGAAATATGCGTTCCTCTACGATCATGGACATGGCTACTCTAAGTCCTTCCGGCGCCCGGGAAATCCGCGTATTAATACCCCCGCACCAGTTGATATCATTACGCCAATTGGGAAAACGATATCACTTGGCATCGAGTATGGCTTGATCTGGGTCAAACAGTTGGCGACTCAATTAATAAATGAGATGGTTGAGCGCATATCCCATCTGCACAAAGACGATCCCGTGAAGGTTCCCTTAAATATTGGGAATACACTCAAGGTTCAAAGTGTGACCACTCTGTCTTCGGTTATTGGTGTGTGTTCTGCGCAGCATTGCTCCCACCCCCGACCGAATGCGCAGCTTTGTGAGGATTCTCACAGACAAGCGCGGAAGGGGAGTGCTATTGCTGTCTAGTCTCTGAAACGATCTGTCATAAAATAGATTCTACGCAGGCACGGGCGAGATCGCGGACCTGCGGGAAGGATAGGAATGAAGGATTCGATCAGGTCCCGATGGATCCTTTACCTGGGGCAGGTGGGCCTGCTCGCCGCAGCTTACGTTGCGGCGGCCAAGGCTTCGCTCCTGCTCGCCATCCCGCCCGGGTACGCCACTCCGATCTGGCCGCCATCAGGGATCGCGCTTGCGGCGACCCTCATGCTTGGAGCCCGCATCTGGCCCGGAATCTGGCTCGGTGCCGCCCTCATTAACTTCGCGGTGGCATCCTCGCTCGTCGCGGCCATCGTCATCGGCTGCGGTAACACGCTGGAAGCGCTCGCCGGGGCAGCACTGGTGCGGCGCTACATCGCCGACGTCCCTCCCTATTTCGACCGCGCGTGGAACGTCGTCACGTTCGTCGCTCTAGCCGCCTTGTCCTGCACCATCGCCGCCACCATCGGCGTGGGATCGCTTGCGCTTGGGGGAACGGTGTCATGGCCGGAATTTGTCCAGAACTGGTGGACCTGGTGGCAGGGGGACACCACCGGTATCATCATCACCACGCCGCTGATTCTCGCTTGGGGCGTGCGCAACGACATCGTCTGGTCGCGCGCGACAATACTGGAGGCGGCCGGTTTTGGATTGTCGCTGCTGCTTGTCGCGTTCGTCGTCTTCGGCGACGGCATCGGCTTTCTCCCTTCCTTCCCGCTCACGTTCATGATCTTGCCGTTCATCATCTGGGCGGCGTTCCGCTTCAGCCGTCGCGAGGTGACCACGGCGATTGCAGCGGTTTGCTGCGTAGCCGTGTGGTACAGCATCGAAGGACGAGGCCCGTTTGCCCTGCACACGCTCAACCTGTCGCTATTGATGCTGCTGGCATTTATCAGCACCGTCGTGGTGACCGGCGAGATACTGAGCGCTGTGGTAGGCGAGCGCAAGCGCACCACGGACAAGCTGGAGCTCGCGCTGCACGAGCTCCGGGGACAGGCGATCACGGACCCACTGACCGGCCTTTTCAACCGGCGCTACCTGTCGGAATTTTTGCTGCGCGAGTGGATCAGGGCCCGGCGCAAGGAAAGCTCCATCGCCATCATCATGATCGACATCGATTACTTCAAGCAGGTCAACGACACCTACGGGCACGAGGCCGGGGACGTCGTGCTGACGGAGATCGCGGCGCTGCTCAAGTCCCAGATCCGCGGCAGCGATATCGCCTGCCGCTTTGGAGGCGAGGAGTTCGCGCTGGTCCTGCCCGACGCCACGCTCGACGGCGTGCAGCGCAGGGCCGAGGACATCTGGGAAGCGACCGGGCGCCTCACGCCGAAATTCAGCAGCCAGCAGCTCGGGAGGATCACCGCCTCGTTCGGCGTCGCGCTGTCCCCGGAACACGCGGGAGACCCCGAGTCGCTCCTTCGCGCGGCGGACCAGGCCTTGTACCAGGCAAAGGCCGCGGGTCGCGACCGCGTCGTCATCAGCTCCGCAAAATCAGTCCCGCCAAAGCCAGCCAACGAATCCGCCGCCGCATAGGATCAACTCCGCATCACTGGTCACCGATCACCGTCGTTGATTTCCTTTTTCTTGCGCGGGACATATGATGGGCCCAGTACGGAGTTTCCCGACTAGGAACGGGACCGGAGGTCCTACTAGCAGTTGATGTAACGCCCGCAAATTTCCTTAAACGTTGAACGTCTGCTTTGAGTCGCAAGCGGACGCTGGCGATCGGCAGGTCGGCTCAACTTATCCTGTTGGGTGAACTACCAAATCTCGGGGGGATGCATCTGCTTTGATTTAAGTCAAAAAGGCATAACGTAAAACTGATAGGGTTATTTACTAATAGATAGAATATGCTCGACGTGATCTGGTCTCATTGAAAGCTCTATATATGGCTGATCCAATCATTGTATGGACGGTATGGCATGGTGAACATGTCAATTTCGCCCGACTTCTCG
>DASPRE010000085.1:0-3775 GCA_035624615.1 Burkholderiales bacterium
CAGCTCTCGGCCCTTGGCGCTTACGATGCCCGCAGTCACGCTGTTCTCAAAACCGAACGGCGAGCCGATTGCGGCAACCCATTCGCCGACCTTTAGTTTGGAAGGATCTCCGATTTCCACTTTGGGCAGGCCGGTCGCGTCGATCTTTAGCAGAGCGACATCGCTGCGGCGGTCAACACCTATTAATTTGGCCTTGAACTCGCGCTTGTCGGTCAATTTAACGCTTATATCATCGGCATTATTCACGACGTGCGCGTTGGTAAATATATAGCCATCGTCGCTAATGATGAATCCTGAGCCCAGCGAATGGCCCTGATATTCATGCGGCCCAGGAGCCGAAGGCGGCATGAAACGCCGGAAAAACTGGAAGAACGGATCATTCTCTGGAATATTGAACTGCGGACCGTATTCCGTCTCGTGTACGGTTTGAGTGGTGCTGATATTGACCACTGCCGGACCCTCTCTTTGCACCAGCGAGGTGAAATCCGGAAGCAGCGCAGAACTAGCCTGTCCCGTCGGCAAGGAAACTTGTGGAGGCACCTGCCGCGTTTGGCCTTGATTTGGCTGTGTGCAGGCCGCCAGAGACAGCAGAAGAATTACAAAAAACTTGCCCGTGTTCATACGTGCAAACATGCTTTTCTCCTCAAATTACAGATTTAAATGATGATATGTTTTAAAGTGCAGCATTGCGATTGAACTTCATCGCGATACCACCGCCTGCGGACACCAACGATTTTTCGCGCCGGCGTCACCCCATGCCTCAAGAGCGCGACGAAAACCGTGGTACGCCTGATACATAGCAAATAGAGCGCAAGAAGCAGCATTTGTTCCCGGTCCGCCTTGTTTTTCGGACGGGAAAACTTCAACATTGGTCCCCAGCATGCGGTTTTGCTGCCGATTTCCTTTCTACCTGTGAACTCTTTTCGCGTGGTAGAATCAAATTAGAGTTTTTCTTTTGCCTTACCGCACAGTGATTGCTCTTTCGATCAATGGCAAACCGCATCGATTTGACGACGGGATAAACGTCGCTCAAATGCTCGAACGGCTTGCGCTTAATGGAAAACGACTGGCGCTGGAACGAAACGGCGAAATTGTTCCGCGCAGTTGTTTCACGCAGGAAATTCTCCATGATGGCGACAAATTGGAAATCGTGGTCGCCGTGGGCGGGGGGTGAGGGCTTTTAACATGGATCAACTGGTTATCGCCGGCAAGATCTACACCTCGCGCCTGCTGGTGGGCACCGGCAAATACAAGAATTTCGCGGAGACGCGCGCCGCAATCGAGGCGAGCGGAGCGCAAATTGTGACGGTTGCGATCCGCCGTACCAACATCGGCCAGAGCCCCAACGAGCCCAACCTGCTGGACTACATTCCACCCTCGCGTTACACCCTTCTTCCGAACACCGCAGGTTGCTATAGCGCCGAGGACGCGGTGCGCACGTTGCGCCTGGCGCGCGAGCTGCTCGATGGTCACAATTTAGTAAAACTTGAAGTTCTGGGCGACCCGCATACGCTCTACCCGAACGTGGTGGAAACTTTGAGTGCGGCGGAAAAGCTGGTTAGAGAAGGCTTCCAGGTAATGGTTTACACCTCGGATGATCCAATTATCGCCAAGCAACTCGAGGAGACCGGTTGTGTCGCGGTTATGCCGTTGGCCTCGTTGATCGGCTCAGGGATGGGCATCCTTAATCCATATAATCTGCAAATCATAATTGAAAATGCCAAGGTGCCTGTGCTGGTGGACGCGGGAGTCGGCACTGCTTCGGATGCGGCGATTGCCATGGAGCTGGGCTGCGACGGCGTGCTGATGAATACCGCGATTGCCGCGGCGCGGGATCCTGTTCTGATGGCTTCTGCAATGAAAAAAGCCATCGAAGCGGGACGCGAAGCATACCTCGCGGGTCGCATGGCGAAAAAACTCTATAGCGCCGCGCCCAGCTCGCCGACGACGGGGATAATCGCCGCCGGCGGCAAAAATCAGGCCGCATAAATCAAGATTCGCTAGCCGCCTGCCTCCAGCGAATCCATTGCTATGCGCACCATCCGCAGCTTTGTCCTCCGCCAGGGCAGAATTTCCAAAGCCCAGAGTCGGGCTTACCGCGAACTTCTCCCCAAATACAGTATTTCCTACTCGGAAAGCCCGCTGGATTTGAACCGGATATTTGGGCGCGATGCACCGAAAATTCTGGAAATCGGCTTCGGCATGGGCGAATCGAGCGCGGCCATCGCACAGGCGTACCCGCAAAATGATTACTTGGGCATCGAAGTGCACACGCCCGGTGTGGGAAGCCTGCTGAATAAAATCGAGGCTGCAGGTTTAAGCAATATTCGCGTCATCCAGCATGATGCGGCGGACGTCGTAAGGAACATGATTCCTCCTTTCTCGCTGGCCGGCATTCATATTTTTTTCCCGGATCCCTGGCCAAAAAAACGTCATCACAAGCGACGCCTGGTACAGCCTGAATTCGTATCGCTATTGTGCGAGCGGCTCAAAACTGGAGGTTATCTCCACGTCGCCACCGACTGGAAAGATTACGCTGAATATATCTTATCAGTTCTGCGAAACGAGCCGCGGCTTGCCAACACTGCACAGGATTACGCGCAGCGCCCTGAATACCGTCCACTCACCAAGTTTGAGCAGCGGGGATTAAAGCTCGGACACCCGGTGTGGGACCTCATGTTCAGGAAATCGTAGCCGGAGCCGCTAGGGCAAAAACAACTTCAACAAATCGTTCAAAAAGCGCTGCCCCCGCGGAGTGGGCGCAACGCGCCGATAATCCCTGTCAATCAAGCCGCGCTGCTCCGCGGTATTCAGCTGTTTTTGCAGGCTCCCGATCGGAAGGCCGGTACGCTCTTCAAATAAGCCGGCGGGAAAACCCCCAATCAGGCGCAGCGCATTCATCATGAATTCAAAACCCAGATCACAGCTTCCGATTTCATGCTCTTCCTGCACCGGCGTGCCTCGCAGCGCCTGGTTGATGTACTCCTTGGGCTGCTTGTAGCGCGCCTGCCGCACGATGCTCTGCGCGAAACTAATCTTGCTGTGTGCGCCTGCGCCGATGCCGAGATAATCGCCAAACAGCCAATAGTTCATATTGTGCCGCGATTGAAACCCTTTTAATGCAAATGCCGAAGTCTCGTAATGCTCGTACCCACGCGCAGCCAGGGCTTGCTCTATCATCTCCTGCATTTCAGCGCTTGTTTCATCATCTGGCAATTGTGGAGGATGGCGGTGAAAGAACGTATTCGGCTCGATGGTGAGATGGTATGCCGAAATATGCTGCGGCGAATAAGAAATCGCGGTTTCGATATCCTGCCGCGCTTCCTCCGGAGTTTGACCGGGCAGCGCGTACATCAAATCGAGATTTATATTGTCGAAATGATATAGCGCGATTTCAACTGCCTGGCGCGCTTCCTTTTCATCGTGAATCCTTCCCAGCGCCTTGAGATGTCGCGGGTTGAAACTTTGAATGCCAATGGACAGGCGGTTCACACCAGCGGCGCGGAATGCGGCAAATTTCTCTGCTTCAAAGGTCCCGGGGTTAGCTTCAATAGTAATTTCCGCACAAGGCTCGACCGGCAGCCGCGCGCGCAGCGCTGTGAGAATCGCGTCAATGGTCTGAGAATGGAAAATACTCGGCGTGCCGCCGCCGAAGAATACGCTTTGAATTTTGCGACCCCAGACCTGCGGCAAAGCGGACTCTAGGTCGGCAATCAGCGCCTCGGCATACTGATTTTCGGGAACCTCGCCGCGCGCCTCATGCGAGTTGAAGTCG
>DASPRE010000093.1:0-64467 GCA_035624615.1 Burkholderiales bacterium
GGAGTTGCCGTGCGGTGCCCATTTCAGGACGAAATCGCCAATCAACAGGCGGCTGTTGCCGCTGAAACTGTTTGTCACTGGATTTCCAGCCGCGTCGAACGCGTTATACTGCCGATTGCTCGGCCAAGCCTGAAGGTAGGAAATCCCGCCCCGGTAGGCATAACTGTCACCTATATCGCCGCCCACATGGTCGTACAACGCCCAAGTGCCAATGCTGTTCTTATCGCCATTCCCCGGAAAGTTGTTCCCGTTCCCCGCTTCAGCGCCCAGCTCCATAAACAAATCGGTGGGCGCTATCCACTTAACCTGCAATCCATCGTCGCTGTAATTGCCGGTCGGACCAGTGCCTAAAAATGCCTGGTAGGCAAGGGGCGCGTTGACAAAATCCCAGGCGTGCTGATGGATTTCGTTCAAATAACCGACCCCGGAAAAGTAACGTCCGCCTTTCACCGTAATACCGTGCGACAGACCCAGCGTTTGGAACCACGCTTCTTCGACCTCTACGCTGTTATCGGGCGACAAGGAAACGGTAAGGTTGCCTTTGAAATAAGGATCAATGTTGGCGGCAAGATTTATTTCGGAATCACCCAGGCTGAAGCCGCGCTCCCCCACGCCTTCATTTTGCGGCGGGATAAAGCCGCCGATTCGGAACGTGTTGGGGTTCTGAGAAAAATTGTTGTATGTACCTTCCAAAACGACCGAAACGGCAGGATTGAACGCACTCGCGGAAGCAGGCCGAGCAGAGGCGGTCGCAGCCGCAGTTTGTGCCTGGGTGGCGCTCGCTTCAGCTTGGGCCGCTTTCGCCTCAGCGTCCTTCAGGCGTTTTTCCAGCGCCTCGATGCGCTTTTCGTAACTTTGTTTGAGCTGTTTGATTTCGTCGCGAATCGACTGCAGCTCAGTGTCATTATTGGCATGCGTTATGAGCGGCATGCCAAGCATTACAGCCGCACCTATGGCGGCATAGAGCTTGAACATGGTTTATTCCTCCAAACGGTCGGGAACAATGCGGCCCCTAGCTTAGGGCTGCGCCCAATGTCAACTGTTCAGAGGAAAACGGGGGGTGCTCTGGAAGAAAAGGCAAAGAAAGATAAGGAATGGACCGACCATGCGATGCTGACAAAAATCCCACCACTTGCGCCATCCGACGGAATATTCGGGTAATCGGAATGCAAAGCTCCGCTTATACCGGCATAAGCAAGACATTTATCACATACCTTGGAATGGGGAAGCTGCCGTTCGTGCGGCGGTATATTTGACGGGGCATGCGCGAACGCGTGTAACAGCGCGCCTTGCTGCGTAATAAGCAGTAAAGCTGCAAGAGCCCCGTAAGAATAAAGACGCAGTTTCATACTTTTCGCCTGCTGTTTGCTAACGCTGTGCGCGAGAGCGATTTTGCAGCGATTTTCCAAGCACACAGTATTGTGATATTGCACTCCGGTTTTCTGTTTTTTCGGATCGGCTCGTACTTTTCGACTTAGCCTGATATTACACGAAAAATAGAAACCAATGCCAAGTTTGTTGTACGCGTAAAATGGCCAGTAGGTTTTTCACTGAGCGATGGCCCGATCCAGCACGCTTGTTCAGGGCGCCTCGAGGAGGTTCTGGAAACAGCCAGTTGCCACCGTGTCACTCAGCCCGTAAGCAACCTTCGCTCATACCAGACCGGTCGCAACTCATACCATTGAGCCGGAGATGCGGCACAGGAGGCCTTTCAGATAAGCGCTTTCAGGAAAATTCAGAGCCACCGGATGATCCGGCGCCGCTGCAAAAAATTCTATGATTTGTGCGTCGACGCCTGCATCCAGCGCAGCGCCAGCAATAATTTTCTGGAACAGTTCGGCCGATATCCCGCCCGAACAGGAAAATGTTGCGAGCAAACCGCCCGGGCGGAGCACCTTGAAAGCGAGCAAATTGATGTCCTTGTACCCGCGAGCCGCTTTTCTTGCGTGCGCAGCAGTCGGGGCAAACTTTGGAGGGTCGAGTATAACCAGATCAAAATGCTTCCCATCATCGCGCAGTGCGCGAAGCATTTTAAATACGTCCCCGTCCCGCCATGCGGCTTTATTTTCAGGCAAATTGTTTAAAGCGAGATTCTCTCGCGCGAGTTGCAAAGCCGCTGCGGAGGAATCAATGGACAAAACGGATTGCGCGCCATTGGCAAGCCCGTGTAAGGCAAAACCGCCGCTATGGCAGAAGCAGTCCAAGACTTCTTTATCCCGGGCAAGTTTACCCACCCGCGCACGGTTCACCCGTTGATCAAGATAAAAGCCGGTCTTCTGGCCACTTCTCACATCCACCCAGAATTCTAGCCGGCCTTCCTTGATTTTGATGCGTTCCGGAGGAGCGGAACCCCGCAGTACCCCGACCCTTGGAGCTAGACCCTCAAGCTGCCTTACCTCGGCATCCGAGCGCTCGAACACCCGCGCTGCAACAGTCAATTCCAGCACAATATCAGCGCAGGTTTGATACCAGCGTTCCGCGCCCGCGGTTAATACTTGCATGGTCAAAGTGTCACCGTAACGATCAATGACCAGACCCGGCAATCCATCGGACTCGCCATGTACCAAACGCATTGCATTCGATTCACGGACCAGTGCCCCGCGCGCAGCAATGGCACGGCTCAAGCGGTCACGAAAAAATTTCGAGTCTATTCGGTTGTCCCGGTTCCAGTCCCACACCCGCGCCACGATTTGTGAATGCGGGCTGTAGGCGGCGTAAGCAAGAAATTTTTCCTGCGAAGTGGCGACTTCGACGGTATCGCCCGCTTCGGGCGCGCCATGTATTCTCTCTACCGCACCCGAAAAAATCCATGGATGGCGACGCAAGAGCGATTTCTCGCGCCCTTGTTTGAGAATAAGTCTATGCATGCAGCAAAGCGTTAACCCGCAGCTAGGGTTTCTTTTTGGCGCGTGGATGAGCTTTATCGTAAGCTTTGGCCAGATACTGAAAGTCCAAATGCGTGTAGACCTGGGTGGTGGAAATGCTGGCATGTCCGAGCATTTCCTGAACCGCGCGCAGATCACCGCTCGATTGCAGCACGTGCGAAGCAAATGAATGGCGCAATACGTGCGGATGCACATTGGCACTGAGGCCCTGTTTTAACGCCCTTTGCTTCACGCAATACTGTATGGCACGCTGACTGAGCGGATTGCCGTTTTTGCCCGGAAACAACACGCCTTGGTTGCCAGTCCATCTGTTCCGCTCTCCAAGCCAGGCTCGTATGGCAGCAATTGCATGACTGCCGACCGGTACGACCCGCGTTTTATTGCCTTTACCTGTCACGCGCACCGTGGCATCCTCCAGGCTGATGTCCTCCACCCGCAATCCGGACAGTTCGCTCAAGCGCAGGCCCGACGAATAAAAGAGTTCTAGCATCGCCTTGTCACGTAGCGCCTGTGGTCCTTCCGACGCGATTTCCACCAAGCGATTGGCTTCATCAGGTGAGAGCGCATGAGGAAGACGTTTTACGGATTTGGGTGCGCGCAGACCCTGGCAGGGATTGCGAGTTAGACCGTGATCGCGCGCCAGATAACGATAATAACCGCGCCAAGCAGAGAGGATGCGCGCGAGCGTCCTGCCACTTAAGCCACTTGAGTGAAGCTGCGCTACGTAGCGCCGGATATCCTGAACCTGCAAATCCTCGAGCGGGGTGGCGCCGGCAAGCCGCAGCAGCGTATTAACATCGCGCGCATAATTAGCACAGGTATGGCCGCTCAGGCGTCGCTCGGTCGCGAGATACGTTAAATAGCGCGCCAGCCTGTCATTCTCCGGGCGCCCGGTTTCCTCGAGGGCCTTGCTCTTCAATCGGCGCTCCTTAGGTCAAATACCGCATCAGACTAGCGCTGGTAAGTTCGCCCAAACGTTTTAAATACAGCGTCCCCATTTCTGGAAAAAAACGCTTGGCATCTTCACTCGCGAGGGCCAGCAAGCCGAATACGCTCTCGGATCGAAGGGCGACCAAGGCAAAGGAGCGCAGCCTCGGCGCGTCTTCGCCAAACCAGTCCGCACCTTCAAATTGTGGGCAACAATGGGGGCCCGCCAGCGCTTCGGAAAAAACCCGCAACTTTTCGCTGATGGC
Source organism: Burkholderiales bacterium (assembly GCA_035624615.1). Lineage (GTDB taxonomy): Bacteria > Pseudomonadota > Gammaproteobacteria > Burkholderiales > JAHFRG01 > JAHFRG01. Next base: position 4,079 of record DASPRE010000093.1, read on the forward strand.
ACTGAATTCTGGCATTTGCTGATTGCTGTTGATCCCCCACAGCCGTAGAGCTACATGGGGCACAGCAAAATCCTCCCGCAGGTTGAAATAAAGAGAATGCAGTAGCGATTCCAGGTTGCGAGCATTGATTAATGCAAGTGCGATACGGTGCATACGCTCGCCGATGGCGTCGTTTTCTTCGCCAAATTGAATCAGCTCCCTGAGCTTTGCCTCGAGATGGTGATTCCTTTCCCGTAGAGTTAGGATCTGCCGCTCGCTTATCGGGATAGCCCTGCCACCGTGCGGATGGGGAATATAAATGTCGGCAAGTAAATCCGCGTATTCCTCGAAAAATTCCGGATGCGCCTCAAGAAACGCCGCAACCTCCGCTGATTTTATTTTCATTCTCGTCCTTTCCTAGGAACCTCTGATTAACTCATTCGTAAGCCGCGTTGCTGGCAAAATGCGGATGGATGCGAGGCGCGCGACGAAGGTCGTAGCTTGGACTACGAAGCCGAGGAGCGCAACGACGCAGACGTTGCATTTTACCGCAATCCGGAGGGACGGCTGCCGCGAAACGGTCAGCGAAGCTTGGGGTGCGTGAGCGGCCACGCGGGACTTAATCAGAGGTTCCTTAGATATCGATGACGCCCTCAAACACGGTCACCGCGCCTGCGGACATCCAGACTGGCTCCCCCTCACCGTCCCACCGCACATTGAGTTCTCCTCCACGAGTTTCCACAACCACCCGGTTGTCGAGCAGGCGGCGTTGGATACCTGCAACCACTGCTGCGCAGGCCCCACTTCCGCAGGACAGGGTCTCGCCTGCACCACGCTCAAATACCCGGAGCCTAATCCGTCCCCGATTTACGACCTGCATGTAACCAGCATTTGCCTTCTTAGGAAAGCGCACGTGCTTTTCAATCAGCGGGCCTTGCGTGGAGACCGGCGCTGTATCTACATTTTTTACGACCTGTACGGCATGCGGGTTTCCGATGGATAACGCGCTTATTTCAACCCGCCGGTTCTTGACTGTAAGGGCGTAAGTCAGTGCACGCTTCTTCGCTTCGAAGGGAATTTCTTCCGGCGCAAAGCGTGGTATCCCCATGTTGACGGTCACAGTGTCATCAGCTTCCATCCGTGGAACAATGATGCCGCTGGCAGTTTCAACTCGCAGTTCTCTCTTGGCGGTGAGCCCCTTTTCCAGCACGAAGCGTAAAAAACAGCGTGCGCCGTTGCCACATTGTTCGACTTCATTGCCATCAGCGTTGAAAATCCGGTAACGGAAATCGGCGTCTTCACGGGCAGCCTTTTCCACTAACAGTATCTGATCGCAGCCAATGCCAAAATGGCGGTCCGCGATTTTGCGGAATTCACCCGAAGTTAGGGTAATCCGTTGTGAGAGCCCATCGAAGACAACGAAATCGTTGCCCAATCCTTGCATTTTAGTGAATTTTAATAGCATTTAGCTGCACATTGGCTGAGTTTCGCAGAAATTGAGCTAGCTTTTGAACGATCTTGATTATGGGGTAACCGCTTGCGCGGAGCCATGGCGCGTGAACGAGTGCAGCAAGAAACTCACGGATTACCAGCGTGATAGCCATTATCTGCCGCAGCTTCCCAAAAACCGATAAAGACAAATTATCCCGCATTAACAATAGGACTTCAGAATAATCTGGATCCAATCTCAGACATACTGAGTGACCTTGAGATCTTTGCTTTGTGCATTCCCGCGAATTTTTCCCAAGTTAATATGGCTTTGCCTCTCCCGGCGGACGCGTTTTGAAACGCTTGTGCAGCCAGAAATATTGCTCGGGCATTTCCAGGACACGGTCTTCGATAAATGCGTTCATGCGCCGCGTATCGTCTTCGATGCTCTTGCCAGGGAAATCTTCCCACGCCGGATAAAACTTGACCAAATAGCCCTGACCACCAGGAAGCTGGCGCGTGACACAGGGCACGACTTTGGCGCCAGTGATACGCACCAGTCGCGATAATGTTGGAATTGTAGCGGCAGGCACGTCAAAAAATGGGATAAACAGCGAATCGCGCGGCCCGTAATCCATGTCGGGAAGGTAGTAAAACGGCGCGCCAGCGCGCAGCGCCTTGATCACGGGGCGAATCCCTTGATGGCGCGAAATCAAAATAGAGCCACCGAAACGCGTGCGCCCGCGCAAAAGCAACGCGTTCACCAGTGAATTTTTTTGCAGGCTGTACATAGATGCTCCAGAATATTCTACGTGCAGGCGCGAGCCACCCATATCGAGCCCGACGAAATGCGGCGCAAGCCAGATAACCGGCTTATCCTTAACTACCTGCCAATTTTCCTGGCCCTCGACGCGCACTAGTTTTTTAATGCGCTCGCGTGATGACCACCACAAAATGCCATGTTCCAAAAGATTGCGCCCAAATGCGCGAAAATGCTTCCGCAATATTTTTTCGCGTTTTTCATGGCTCCATTGCGGGAAACACAGTCGCAAGTTGGTGCGCGCGACTTCACGCCGTTCATGACCCAGCATAAAAAGCAGCATGCCGGAATACTCGCCAAGCTTGGCTAAGATGCCGAGAGGCAGAAAGTGCAAAAGCCACACCAGAGCCAGTGCGATACGTACCATCATGCACGCCACCGCTCAACGCCTGCGGGGGACTCAAATACCACCCATTGCGACATGGCTATCGGAGGAAATCGCCTTTCGTTATTGAAGCTTATTTGGTATCCTAGAAATTCTTTTGTCGGCGGAGTGGATCACGAGATTATCATGAATGAATACCTGTTTACTTCTGAATCAGTTTCGGAAGGGCATCCGGACAAGATTGCGGATCAAGTATCCGATGCCATTTTGGACGCTATCATAACGCAGGACCCTCATGCGCGGGTAGCTTGTGAGACGCTTGTCACTACGGGCCTAGTCATGATGGCAGGAGAAATCACAACCCACGCAACCGTCGATTACAATGCTGTAGCGCGCGACACGGTGAAACGCATCGGCTACGACAGCTCGGAAATCGGCTTCGACTACCGCAGTTGCTCAGTGCTCGCATCATTCGGCAAACAATCCAGCGATATCGCGCAGGGAGTCAACGAGAGCCATGGGCTGGATCAGGGTGCCGGCGATCAAGGCCTGATGTTCGGCTACGCGTGCGACGAAACATCGGTGTTAATGCCAATTGCAATTTATCTGGCACATCGCCTAGTGGAACGCCAGGCCGAAGTACGTCGTGACGGACGGCTCCCGTGGCTGAGACCTGATGCCAAATCGCAGGTCACCATTCGCTACGTTGATGGCAAACCTAAACAAATTGACACGGTGGTGCTCTCCACACAACACGCGCCAGACATCGAACACCAGCAAATCTCTGAAGCCGTAATCGAGGAAATCATCAAGCCCGTACTCCCTAAAGCCATGCTCAAGGACACGCGCTTTCTGGTCAATCCGACCGGGCGTTTCGTGATCGGAGGGCCGATGGGTGATTCGGGGCTTACCGGACGCAAGATTATTGTTGATACCTACGGCGGTACGGCGCCTCACGGTGGTGGCGCATTTTCCGGGAAAGATCCTTCCAAAGTGGACCGTTCCGCCGCTTACGCCGCACGCTACGTGGCGAAGAATATCGTGGCAGCGAAGCTTGCGAGCAGATGCTTGGTACAAGTCGCCTATGCAATAGGCCTAGCGCGCCCGGTGTCGTTAGCAGTCAACACCTTTGGCACCGGCTCAATTAGCGACGATAAAATCATCAAACTTATCCAGACACATTTTGACCTGCGCCCGAAAGCCATCATCCGTGCGCTCGATCTATTGCGCCCCATATATCATAAGACCGCTGCCTATGGGCATTTCGGCCGTGACGAGCCGGAATTTACCTGGGAACATACCGACAAAGTCGAAGCCCTACGAGCGGACGCCAGCCGCACGCTCGAAACCCGAGTTGCTTAGCGCGGGGTACAGGGTCACATAGTTAGGAACAAGCCCAATGAGCGCGGTGCTTAATTCCGGATTCACCGATTATAAGGTTGCCGATATTTCCCTGGCCTCCTGGGGGCGCAAGGAAGTTGCAATTGCTGAAACCGAGATGCCCGGCCTAATGGCGGTGCGCGAAGAATTTCACGCGCAGCAGCCGCTTAAAAATGCGCGTATCGCAGGGTCTCTGCACATGACTATTCAGACTGCCGTGCTGATCGAGACCCTGAAAATGTTGGGCGCACAAGTGCGCTGGGCCTCTTGTAACATCTTCTCCACCCAAGACCACGCGGCGGCGGCGATTGCAGCCACAGGTACGCCGGTGTTCGCCTACAAAGGCGAAACGCTGGATGAGTACTGGGAGTTCACCCATCGCGTTTTCGAATGGAGCGACGGCGGCTTTCCTAACATGATTCTGGACGACGGAGGCGACGCGACGTTGCTCGTTACGCTGGGCGCACAGGCGGAGAAGAACCCTTCGATCGTCGCCAAACCAACCAACGACGAAGAACGGGCGCTATTTGCCTCAATCAAGAAGCGACTTGAAGCCAAGCCGGGCTGGTATGGGAGAGCTCTGGCGAGCATCAAGGGGGTGACTGAAGAAACCACCACCGGCGTCAAGCGCCTCTATCAGATGCAGAAGGAAGCGCGCCTGCCTTTTTCTGCGATCAATGTCAACGACTCGGTAACTAAATCCAAATTCGACAACTTATACGGCTGCCGCGAATCGCTGGTGGATGGCATCAAGCGCGCCACCGACGTCATGATTGCCGGCAAGATCGCAGTAGTCTGCGGTTACGGAGATGTGGGCAAGGGTTGCGCACAGTCCCTATCCGGCCTGGGGGCCAGAGTATGGATTACCGAGATCGATCCGATTTGTGCTTTGCAAGCGATGATGGCAGGCTACAGCGTGGTAACGATGGAGGATGCGGCCGACAAGGCAGATATTTTTGTGACCGCCACCGGCAATTTCCATGTCATTACTCATGAGCACATGAAGAGAATGAAGCATAACGCAATCGTTTGTAACATCGGCCATTTTGATTCGGAAATAGACATTACATCTCTTCGCCAATACAAGTGGGAAAACATCAAGCCGCAGGTAGATCATGTGATTTTCCCCGATGGCAAACGGCTTATCATGCTCGCCGAGGGAAGGCTCGTGAACTTGGGATGTGCTACCGGGCATCCCAGTTTCGTGATGTCCAATTCCTTCACCAACCAAGTGATCGCGCAGATTGAGTTGTGGCAGCACGGCGCGAGGTACGAGAAAAAAGTCTACGTGCTGCCCAAGCACCTGGACGAGAAAGTGGCGCGCCTGCACTTGAAGAAAGTCGGCGCCAAGCTTACTGAACTCACCGAACAGCAGGCAAAATACATCGGCGTTAACAGGGCCGGTCCGTTCAAGCCTGAGCATTATCGTTATTGATCTAGAAAAGCTGAAAAGCGTCGTCGTAGTAAAGCCGAAGAACCAGCTAGAAATCGCTTTTTCTGCGCCTTCACGCTTCTGCGGTAAAAAATGCAATCGCAAAAACAATTTCCGCGCATATTCAGTTTCGAATTTTTCCCACCGCAGACGCAACATGGGGTGGAGAAACTGCGCGCGACCCGCAAGCAGCTGTCGCAGCTCAAGCCGGAATTCTTTTCGGTAACGTTCGGTGCGGGTGGCTCAACCCGCGACCGCACGCTGGAGACCGTGCTGGAAATCCAGCGCGAAGGCTTAAATGCGGCGCCGCATATTTCGTGCATCAGCTCTACGCGTGAAACAATCCGGGCGGTATTGGACCAGTACCGCGCCATCGGAATCAAGCGCATAGTTGCGTTGCGAGGCGATCTGCCTTCCGGCATGGCTTCCACCGGAGAATTCCGCTACGCGAACGAACTGGTGGAATTCATCCGCAAGGAATACGGGGATGCGTTTCATATCGAAGTGGCTTGCTATCCTGAATTTCATCCCCAGGCGCGCTCCGCCCAGGAAGATATCCGCAATTTCAAACGTAAAATAGATGCCGGCGCTAATTCCGCAATTACCCAGTATTTTTATAACGCGGACAGCTATTACGGGTTTGTTGACGAATGCGAAGCCCTGGGCCTCAATGTTCCGGTCGTCCCGGGCGTTATGCCTATTAACAAGTTCGCGCAGCTCGCGCGTTTTTCCGACAACTGCGGCGCAGAAATCCCGCGCTGGATCCGCAAGAAACTGGAAGGTTTTGGCGACGACTCTGCTTCCATCCGAGCCTTTGGTCTCGATATTGTCACTCACCTCTGCGACCATCTTCTCTCGAGCGGTGCACCCGGCCTGCACTTTTACACTTTGAACCAGGCGGGACTTACCACCACAATCTGGCAACGTCTCGGTTTGTAGCACGTGCCGCATGCGGCGCTCCCTTAAAGATTCCCTCAACATCATTGCGCTGGCTACGCTATTCGCCATTGCAATCGAGTTTTTTGCTTTCAACGCTTTGCTTCCCCTGGATAATCGTGTATGTGATTTCTTGGTAAGAACGAAAGCCCACTCCCTTAGTCCCGATCCCGATATCGTGATCGTGGATATCGACAACTACAGTCTGGCGGAAATGGTCGTTGAGGTTGGCAGGTGGCCTTGGCCCAGGTCGGTACACGGTGAGCTGGTCGAGTATCTAGAAAAACAACGACCGAAAGCCATCGTTTTCGACATCCTGTTCTCCGAGCCCGACAAAGACCATCGCGAACTTGATGAGCTTTTCAACGAGAAATTAGGCCCAACCCGAAACGTATATTTTCCAATTCTGCGCATTGACCAGAAAGACGAGAGCCAAGGAATAGAACTGAAATCGATGGCAAAGACACTCGGCTTGCAGCAGACTCCCGAGGCCCACCTGGAAGCGCACGCGGTACTGCTCCTGCCGCAGGCGGTGGAAAAACGCCATTGGCGTGTGGGCACTATCAACTTCCGCGAGGACAAAGACGGTGTTGGTCGCAGCTACGAACTTTACGAATCAGCACACGGCTGGCGCATCCCGTCGTTGCCTGCTCGCGTAGCCGCTGATTTGGGTTATCACCTGCCGGATTCTCAAAGCATCATCCTTGGCTGGCGTGTCGGCGATTTCCCCAATAAACATTTCGCCTATCGCCACATTTCTTATAAAGATGTTTGGGAAGATGCCGGCAGGCAAAGGCCGCAGCGCGACCCGCGTGAATTCGAGAACAAAATAGTGATCATCGGCGCCACCGCAAGCGGGATGCACGACCTGCGCGCTACACCTGTTTCCAGTCTTTACCCGGGAGTGGATATAGTCGCCACGGCGATTGACAATCTGAAAAACAACGCCTACATGAAGCGCGCGCCGAATACGGTTCTGGCATTGCTGGCGGTGCTGCTGGTGCTTGTGCTGCTTGCTGGGTTCCGCGTACGTCCGAGCCTGCTTCGAATTGGTGCCGTGCTTGCCCTGTTGTCAGTAGTTATCCTGGGTGTGGGTTACCTTGCAGTCGGCTACCGTTTCCTGCTGCCGGTTTTCTCTCCCCTGGCGTTCGCTTGGCTTTTCTATTTCGCCGCCGCGCTTTATTCATATATCAAGGAGCGCAGGGCGCGCGAACAGGCAGTGCGCATGTTTCGCCGCTTTCTGAACCCGCATGTAGTCATGCAATTGGTAGACCAGGGTCAAACTGTGGAATCGCTTAGCGGCCAGACGCGTGACATCAGCGTGCTTTTTTCCGACATCCGCGGATTCACCGCCCTTTCTGAGACCCGACCGCCACAGGAAATCGTTGCGTTCTTGAATCATTACTTCAGCAAGCAGGTGGAAATCATATTCCGGCACGGCGGCACTTTGGATAAATTCATCGGCGATGCCATCATGGCATTTTGGGGCGCGCCTCTCGATGATCCCAAACACGCCAGCCACGCGATCGATACGGCTCTGGAGATGAGCGAATCGCTCGACCGGCTCAAATCCGAACTGGGCATCGACTTTGATATCGGCATCGGCATCCACAGCGGTCCTGCAGTAGTCGGTTTCATCGGTTCGGAGCAAAAGCTGGATTTCACCGTGGTCGGAGACACCGTTAACTTGGCGAGCCGGGTCGAAGGTCTCACCAAAGGCGTGAGCCGGATTCTGGTTTCCAGCGAAACCGCAAAGCGCGCCAGCCAGGCCTTTGACTTTATTGACCATGGGTTTTATAAAGTCAAAGGACGGACGCAGGAAGTCAGTCTGTTTGAGCCCAGGAGAAAAATGGAATGACGGGTCGGCTATGCGGATTGTGGCGATAATCTTTTTATTACTGCAGGTTGGTGCGGCTCACGCTGCAGAATACGGTTATACGCTAAGCAGCACAGAGCTTAAAGACGCGCCGTTCACCGATGCCAATACGCTTGCCACCCTGCCGGAAAAAACCAAGGTGGAAATCATTTCACGCCAGGGTGCCTGGCTGCAGGTAAAAGAGCAGCAGAAGGGCTGGGTGCGGCTGCTCAGCGTGCGCATTGGCGAAGGCTCGACCATGAGCGGGGATAGCGGCCTTAAATCGCTTGTGAATCTCGGTCTCGGGCGCAGCAGCAGCACCGGCGTTACGGTGGCGACCGGTGTAAGAGGTCTTTCCGAAGCCGACTTGAAAAATGCCCGGCCCAACCCGCAGGAACTGGAGAAACTGCGGCGTATGACAATTCCGCCCGCTGAAGCGCAGAAATTCGCGGCCAGCGCCAAGCTTAGCGCGCAGCAAATCAACTATCTGCCCGAGCCAGCGCAAACGCAGGGAGGGGAAACGGTCAATCCGAAGCTATTTGGAGGCGAGCGATGAGACGAGGCATCATTTTGCTGCTCGCATTGAGTTTGCCGTTTCAAGCACGTGCATTTCAGTTGGATCTAGGAAAAGTCAAAGATTTGGTAACCCACGCCGGCCAACTTCGCGACATCAATGAAAAGCAAGAGGTGGAAATCGGCTCAGGCATTGCTTCGAACCTGCTTGGCGCAGCGCCGCTGGTGCCGGACGCGAATGTGCAGAAATACCTGAACCTGATCGGCAGATGGGTCGCACAGCAGAGCGAGCGCTCGAATCTCGAATGGCATTTCGGCGTACTTGATACCAACGATGTAAACGCCTTCGCTACGCCCGGCGGCTACGTGTTCATCACCAAAGGGCTGCTTTTAAAAATGAACAGTGAGGCAGAACTCGCCGGTGTATTGGGACACGAAATTGGACACGTGCTGAAAAAACATCATCTCAAGGCCATCCAGAAGAATGCGGAAATGGGCTTGTTTGCCGACGCGCTTTCAATCGCCACCCAAAACGCCAAGAGCACGCAGGCGCTGAATAGAATTGTAGGTGTCGGCACCGAGTTGTACGCGCGCGGTCTCGATAAGGAAGATGAATTCGAGGCAGACCGTATCGGCGTGGTGCTTGCCGCGCGCGCGGGTTATGATCCCTACGGACTGCCGCTGGTATTACAGACTCTTGCAAATTTAAATCCGCAGGACAGCTCGCTGGCACTAATGTTCAAGACTCATCCTGCGCCCACAGCGCGCCTTGACGCACTCGGCAAGGAAATGCCGATACTGGACAAGTATGCAACACAGCCGGAGTTGGCGGCACGCTTTGTAAAAACCCTCCAGCCCAAGCGGGAAAACAACAACTAAGCCCGCGTGCCATTCGGTGTGAATCGATAAGACGAAGATGCGTACTGTGCGCCGACAAGACCTCGGCTTGACAAAAGCCGAGTACGCCGTCCTCAGCAGGCTTTCCACCCCGCACAGAATACAGAATTTTGTCAGTGCGCTCCGGGCAAACTTTGAGCGCAAAGGGGACACCTGTCTTTCGGTACGCCAAGTGCTAAAACGACGCCATGCGCATTGCGTCGAGGGAGCCATGGTTGCAGCTTGCGCTCTGTGGATTCACGGTGATCCCCCGCTTTTGCTGGATCTCAAGGCCACTCATGATTTCGACCACGTTGTCGCCCTGTTTCGCCGGGGCGGCTGCTGGGGCGCGATATCAAAGTCCAATCATGCCCAGTTGCGCTATCGTAACCCGGTGTATCGCACGCTGCGCGAACTTTCGATGTCTTATTTTCATGAGTACGCCAACAACAAAGGCCAGCTAACGCTGCGCAGTTATTCCCGAGCTTTCAATCTGCGCAAGGTGGATCCGCGGCTGTGGGTAACCAATGGCAGTAATTGCTGGGATATCCCCGAGATGCTGGACGAGATCCGGCATTACCCGCTGGTCACACGAAAACAAGTACGTCTCCTGTACCACCGCGATGCGATGGAGCGTAAGGCCGGAAAGTTGCTGGAGCATCGCGCGCCGCGGCGCAAGTAACGTCTATTTTCGTGCAACAAAATCAATTCCTTTTACTTGGGGGGCGCAGGCATCGCAGATGAATGATGATCCACGATCAACCACTTTTTCCCCTTCTTCACGTAGGTAAAGCTGTAGCGCGCGGGTAGAGTCTTGGCCTCGCCGTCTTTTACAAAAGAAAACGTGTAATAGCCGGTGTTAATCGCGGTGTTTCCATATACCCGGATTAACTGGTCTCCGAAACTAACCTTGTGCTCCGGTAGAGCCGCAAAGGCTTTCACAAAATAATCGCGAATTGCTTCCGGGTCATCCCGCCGCTTGGGAGACAGCGTTCCCCACAGGACGGCATTTTTGTCATAGAGAGCGAGGATCTTGTCGGGGTTATCGTCCGTGAAAACCTCCGCCCATTTCGCGGTGGTGGCAGCAACCTCCTCCTTAGGCCCTGCCCATGCGCTGGGCACGATCACCACCAGGAAAAGCAGCAGCATTGGGTAGATGTGGCGTTTCATGATTAACCTCCCTTGGTTTTGGGCCGCGTTATGGCCGCAGTCTGGCTGAAGCGGCGTTTTGCTAGACATAGGCTGAAGCGATGGCGGAATCAAGAAAATACGACTGCATATTTTAAGATAGGCGCTAATCATCACCTTGGTATTGCGTGAGCAACGGTCGCATCGCGGTAAGCAAATTGGCAAATATCTTGCTGTTGGTCGCCTCAAACTGCGCAAGCTTTTGCTTCATTTCCCAGCGCTGCCTGGGCATGGCGAAACACGCAGGACAGTTCTCCGCGATTACCGGGAGACCCGCGTTTTTGGCGAATGCAGCCGTCTGGCGTTCGCGCACGTAAATAAACGGGCGAATAATCCGGAGATCCCCTTGATCATTGACATAATGGGCGCGCATGGTGCGCAATTTTCCCCCGAACATCGCGCTCATCATGAAAGTCTCGGCGAGGTCATCCAGATGCTGTGCCAGTGCCAGCACGTTGTAGCCTTCGCGCCGTGCCGCGCCGTAGAGTATGCCGCGCCGCATGCGCGAGCAGAATGCGCAGAACGAATCCTTGCCCATCTTTTGTTTCGCAAGTTCCAGCACCGGAAACTTTTCGTAGAAATACGGAACGCCAAGCTTGCCCATTAAGTCTTTGAGTGGCTCGGGATGATATTCGGGCGATTGGGGATCGACAGTTGCCGCCGCGAGTTCAAAATTAACCGGTGATTTGTTCTTAAGATGCAGCAACACGTGTAACAGCGACAAACTGTCCTTGCCGCCGGAAAGGCCGAGCAATACCCGGTCGCCGGGCCGAATCATCGCGTAGTCGGCAATCGCCTGGCCTGCCAGACTTAACAAGGAGCGCGGCGGTTTGATCAAATCGGCTTGCATGTTTGGCCAGATTCAGCAAATTCGCAGTTTGTTAGTTTGAGCAAAGCAAGGCTTTTGCCGCTAAATCTACTCCGACGTTGAGCAGCGGAGCCAGTAGGTATGCGGGCAGAGTAAACAAGTTGCAACGAACCACTAAAAACAAATTCCAAAGTTTGGCTCATATGTTGATACTCCTGCCACCATCGACAGCGATGATCTGTCCTGTAATGTAAGGCGCATCATTAATCAAAAAAGATACTGCCTTGGCAATATCTTCGGGCTCCCCGACACGTTTCAAAAGCGTGGAATTGATAATGCGCTGGCGCGATAATTCGTCGGACCAGGCTTCGTCTTCCGGCCAGATAATTGCGCCCGGCGCTACTCCATTTACCCTCACTTCAGGCGCAAGCTCCCGCGCTAGAGAGCGCGTCAGGTTTACAAGCCCGGCCTTCGCCGTGCTGTATACCACGTAATTCTTCATCGGTCGCTCTGCATGAATGTCCACAATGTTGACGATGCAGCCGTGATTTTTCTTCAGTTGCGCTGCCGCTGCCTGCAGAAGAAACAACGGCGCTTTAAGATTGGTGCCGATAAGATCGTCCCATGCTTTGTTGTTGATTTCACCCACCACCGTGGGGAAAAAACTGGAAGCATTGTTGATAACTACATCCAGTTTGCCAAAACGTTTCACGGTATCGCTCACAAGATTGGGCAACAGCGGCAGGTTCAGAAGATCTGCTTGTATTAGCGCCACTGAATCGGCGCGCTTAAGATTGAGTTCCGCTTGCAACGCCCGCGCTTCTTTTGCCGAAGTGCGATAATGCACCATGATGCTGGCACCGTTTGCATGTAAGTATCGGCAAATCGCTGCCCCCACCCGCCGTGCCCCCCCGGTGATCAAGACGACTTTGCCTTGCAACCCGTTTCTCCGCTATATTTTGATGGTGCCGAAGCAGAATTTTACAGCAATTTCCTGACTGTTAGCGTCCCCGAATCTTTCCAGCTCAACCCTAAGCGATGCCGCGACTGCCACTACCCAGCACGCAAGCATTGCTGCAAAGCGAACGGCTTGTCCGGACGATTCTAGAGGAGATTGCAGCGAGTGGCGGCTGGATTTCGTTTGCCCGCTACATGGAACTGGCGCTGTACTCCCCTGGGCTGGGTTATTACAGCGCAGGCGCGGAAAAATTCGGTGCTGCGGGCGATTTCGTCACTGCTCCTGAAATTTCCCCGGTGTTCACCCAGTGCTTGGCGAGGCAGGTTTCGCAAGTACTGTCCATCACTAGCGGGGAAATCCTGGAGCTGGGAGCCGGGACCGGGAAGCTGGTTTGTGACTTGTTGCAGGCGCTGGATGCACAGAATATGACTCCCGAGCATTACTTTATTCTTGAAGTCAGCGGAGAATTGCAGAGCCGCCAGCAAGCGTTAATCAGCACCCTTCCCGAAAAGCTTGCGCAGCGCGTGAAATGGCTGGACAAACTGCCGCAGCATTTTGCAGGAATGATCCTGGCGAACGAGGTCTTCGACGCGCTCCCGGTGCATGTCGTGGCCTGGCGAAGGCAGGGTATTTACGAGCGTGGCGTCGCCTTTGTAGACGGAAAATTCAGCTGGAAAGAACGTCTGCTCGACAAAGGGGAATTGTTCGATGTCGCATCCAGCCTGCACCTGCCGGTCGATTACCTTAGCGAAATTCACCTTACCGCATGTGCCTTGGTGCGCAGCCTTGCGACGATGTTGGATCAGGGCGTGATACTGGTAATTGATTACGGATTCGGCGCCTCCGAGTATTACCACCCGCAACGCAACTGGGGTACATTGATGTGCCATCATCGCCAACAGGCACACGACGATCCTTTTTACCTGCCAGGGCTGCAAGACATCACCGCTCACGTCAATTTCAGCGCTCTTTTGGAGAGCGCTGGCGACCTGCGCTTGCTCGGATACACCACCCAGGCACAGTTTCTCGTGAATTGCGGCATCGCTGAAATTTTGAGCAAAACCGCGCCGGACGATGCCCTTTACCTGCCTTTGGCTTCGGCGGCGCAGAAGCTGCTGAGTCCGGCGGAAATGGGGGAGCTATTCAAAGTACTGGCGCTGGGCAATAACGTGTCTCAGCAACTGATCGGGTTTAGGAGTGGCGATAAAAGCCGCCTGTTGTGAGGCACTAACCTGCCGCCTTGGATTCGCGCGCATCACCCATCCATCGCCAAGAATAAGTTGTTGAGCGATTCGGCAAGAGTAGGATGGGCGAAGATTCCTTCCTTGATTTTCGTGTAATGCACGCCACCCATCATTGCCACCTCAAGCATGGCCATGATCTCCCCACCCTCGACTCCCAGTACGGTGCAGCCAAGAACCTGTCCCGTATCAGCATCTACTATGGCTTTCATGAAGCCGCGCGTTTCCCCCATTTCGATTGCCCGCGCGACGTGCGCCATCGGCAGCTTGGCAACGCGAAAGTTGCGCTTCTGCGCCCGCGCCTGAGTTTCGTTAAGCCCCACGCTTGCGAGTTGCGGATCGATGAACATGGTGTTGGGCACGAGTCGCCCCTCTATCGTGGCATTTCCGCCTTCCAGCCAGTTCGCTCGCAGAATGCGGAAATCGTCGTAGGAAATATGCGTGAACGCGGGACCGCCCTTGACATCGCCGATTGCATAGATGCCCGGAACGTTGCTCTCCAGTTTGTTGTTGACTTTGATGAATCCCAAGTTGTCGGTCTCAATCCCCGCCGCCGCAAGATTCAATTCGGCTGTGCTGGGCACGCGCCCCAGCGCCGCAAGCAGGTGCGAACCCGCAATTCTCTGATTACCACCGGGCGTTGTGACAGTTACCTCGATCCGTCCGTTCGGCTGCCTGGAAATCTGTGCTACTTGCGCATTTAGGGCAATCTCAATTCCGTCCTGGCTCATTATCTTTTGCACTTCCTCGGATACATCCGGGTCTTCGCGGTTAATCAGACGGCCGTCGCGATGGATGATGGTGACGCGGCTCCCGAAGCGGCGGAACATCTGCGCGAACTCAAGACCGATATAGCTTCCGCCCAGCACCAGCAGATGCTCGGGCAATGCCTGCAGCTCCATGATGGTGGAAGAATTCAGGGGCTGGGCTTCGCGCAATCCGGGAATCGGCGGCAGAGCTGGATTACCGCCGGTATTGATAACGATTTTGTCGGCTGTTATTTCTCTGGTTCCGCCGGCGTTTAACCGCACCTCCACCGTGCGGGGGTTCTTGAACCGCGCCGCTCCGAAAATGAGCTCGAGATTCGGCGTGCTCTCCAAGCGGTCCTGTCCGCTTTTGCGGAAACTTTCCACTATTCCTTGTTTACGGGCGTAAACTCTGGCCATATCCACGCTCACGCCTCGCAAGTTGACCCCGTAACTCGCGGCCTGCCGCGCCAGATAGGCGATGCGAGCGCTTGCTATCATGGTCTTGGTCGGAGTGCAGCCAACATTCACGCAGGTGCCGCCCACATGCTTGCGTTCGATCACCGCGACCTTCCAGCCTGCCCTGGCGAGTGTTCCTGCTAGCGGCTTGCCGGATTGTCCGGTGCCGATGATGATGGCGTCGTAACGGTTAATTGAAGGCATGAACTTTCCTCCCCCAGCCAGCGAAAACTAGTGTCATGGCAGGTTAGCACAATATAATCACATCGTTTCGCACCAGCCGCTGCATCTGGTTTGCATCCAAAATGAGCCTGCACCGATATTATTTATATTTCGCCGTGCTGCTATTTTCGGCTAGCCAAGCAACGGCTATCGAGCAGTCGAAAGACCGCGGGGTCGCAGCGGACAAGTGGCAGCAAGGTCCGTATGGGTTGATGCTGCGCCGGGTGCTTCCGCCCGGGCCGGATCCCAAGGAGCTGCCCGAGCCGGATTCTGCCGGCGCGCAGGCGCTCAACCGTTACTGCGTGCAGTGCCATAATCTGCCCAGCCCCTATATGCACACTACCCAGAGGTGGCGGATAGTGGTGGAGCGCATGTACCGACGCATGCGGGGCGAAGGCAATATGGGCGATTTAATGAAAGAGCTGATGGAGGGGGTAAAAGTGCCGCAGCAGCAGGAACTCGATTCCCTGCTCGCGTATTTAGGCAAACACGGGCAGAAAGCAATCGACCCGGTGCAGTATCCAGACCTCAAGACTACGGTCTCGGGCCAGTCTTTCAGTGAAGCCTGCGTCCAATGCCATGAACTTCCCGACCCCAAGCGGCATACGGCAGAGGAGTGGCCTCAAGTGGTGGAGCGCATGCAGAAAAACATGGCGTGGGTCGGGGTCGTCAAGGGTAGCACCCGAAACCCACATGAGCTCAAGGTCGAGGATATTCTCGATTTCCTGGAACGCCACAGTAGGGCGAACTAGTGGTGTTTATAAGTCTGCGGGCTTCGATGTGAGCAAAATGCTTCCGGCCTAGGAATTATTCGGCACCGCCATGCCCCGCTGCACCGCGGGACGCGCCGCGATGATATCAAACCAACGTTTGACCCTTGGATAATTCTCCAAAGGGATTTTGTGCCATTCAAAGCGCGCCACCCACGGAAAAGTCGCAATATCGGCAATGGAATACTGGCCCGCAAGAAAATCGTGCTCGGAAAGATGCCGCTGCAGCACTCCGTACAAGCGGGCCGTTTCCCTGATATAACGCTCGATGGCATAAGGCACTGGTTCCGGCGCGAAGCGCAGAAAGTGGTGCGCCTGACCGAAAAACGGGCCGACATTACCCATCTGGAACATCAGCCACTGGAGGGTTTCATAACGCTCCACCGCAGTGGTGGGCAGGAACCTGCCGGTTTTTTCCGCCAGGTAAATCAGTATAGCCCCGGATTCGAATACCTTGAATGGTGTGCCATCCGGCCCTTGGTCATCAACAATTGCCGGAATCTTGCTATAAGGGGAGATTGCAACGAATTCCGGCTTGAATTGTTCGCCATTGGAAAGATCAACCGGATGGACGCGGTATGGAAGCTGCGTTTCCTCCAGCATGATAGATATCTTGCGGCCGTTGGGGGTGGACCAAGTGTAGAGATCTATCATCTGTGATTCTGACTGGGCGAGATTCCCGTTTCAAAAAAGACAACGCCGGGGGTTGAAGCGCCGGCGTTATGCACTCGTTCCATTAATTGGACTGGGGACTGGTTGACTTCTTTTGCTCGCGCTTGGCTTTCATATAGTTGTGGATTTCCTCCAGCGTGACCGTCCCGTCCTTGTCGGTGTCGATGGCATCGAAGTTTTGATACACATGGGGCATGGCCTTGGCTTCATCTTTGGTGAGCGTGCCGTCGTGGTCCTTGTCGGCCTTTTCGAATTGTTCTTTGCCTCGCTCGTGCCTGCTCTTTTTATTGGATTTCCAATAGGCGCGGATTTCATCCATGGAAACGGTGCCATCCTTGTCGGTGTCGATGGCATCGAAGTTTTTATAGACATGCGGCATGGCCTTGGCTTCATCTTTGGTGAGCGTGCCGTCGTGGTCTTTGTCGGCTTTCTTGAATTGATCCTCCAGACGGTAGTGCTTTTCCGCAGGAGCATTGGTGGAATCGGCCAACGCGAATGCGGGGCTCAGCAACAGCATAATGAACAAAGTAGCTTTAAGCATGGTGTTCTCCTTGAATGGAATTTAAAATGATAGAAACGCCTCAAGGCCGATTGCGGTTTACACGGCAGCCTTGAGCCGGTTTTTTACCGCAGCAATTCGCGCCGAGCGCACTTTGGCGGCAATTTGAGCAGGATTGCGAATCTGCTTGGCAATCGCGCCCGCGTCCACGCTCTGCGCGGCGCGCAGTGCGTCTTGCAAGAATTCGGCCTGCGGAAAAGGCTTGGCTTCAAATCCCGGACGGCCATGAAAATCGCTGCTGCACGCCTCAATAAATTCAACAAAACGCTTCGGCTTGCGGAAAGCATCCAGCGCGTAAAGCAACCGGACGAGCGTCGCTGGCCGGAGTTCCTGCGCGCGGTGCGCCTCGCCATGATGTCTGGCCGCCAGCAGCGCCAGATCGCGGCAGTCCGCCGGAACCTTGATGCGCTTGCAGAGTGTTTTGACAAGCTCCACGCTTCTCGTTTCGTGGCCCGGGTGATGAGGCCATTTGCTGTGCGGCGTAACGCCCTTGCCGACATCGTGAACCAACGCAGCAAAACGCACCGGCAACGAAAAATTCTTTGACGCGGTATAGTCAATGACCAGCATGATATGCACCCCGGTGTCAATTTCCGGATGATACTCTGGAGGCTGTGGCACGCCGAACAAGCAGTCCACTTCCGGCAGAATTTTAATGAGCGCGCCGCTCCGTCGCAGAACTTCAAACATGCGCGAGGGACTTTTTTCCATCAGCCCTTTCGCCAGCTCCTGCCACACGCGTTCAGCAACCAGCGCGTCCACTTCGCCGTTCTGCGTCATTTCACGCATCAGCTCCAGCGTTTCGTCGGCAACGTCAAAACCAAAGCGCGCAGCGAACCGCGCCACACGTAAAACGCGCACCGGGTCTTCGGCAAAAGCTGGGCTGACATGTCGCAGAATACCGGCTTTGAGGTCCTTCACGCCCCCGTAAGGATCTATGATTCTTCCGCCCTGGTCCTTGGCGATGGCATTGATGGTGAGATCGCGTCGCGCCAGATCGTCCTCCAACGTGACATCCGGGGCGGCATGAATTTTGAAACCCTTGTAGCCACGGGCGGTCTTGCGCTCGGTGCGTGCCAGCGCGTATTCCTCGTGGCTTTTGGGATGGAGAAATACCGGGAAATCCTTGCCCACCGGCTTGAAACCCAGGCGTAGCATCTGCTGCGGTGTTGCCCCTACCACCACGTAATCGCGATCGGTCACCTTGAGGCCCAGAAGTTCGTCGCGCACCGCACCGCCGACTGCATAAATTTTCATTGGCCCATGCGAGTCAAGCCGGTTCACGCATTAGCGGCGCGCCTTGAAACGGAACAAACGATAACGTTCGCGCGGCGTGCCGCCGGTGAGGTAGGATGGCGCCACCGCTTCCAGCGCGGCAGGTTTGAATCCAAAAATTTCAGGAAAATCGCAATCGCACACGTTGTCAGTTTTCATCGAATAGTAATTATCGCGGGTCATTAGCTTGACTGGCAGAAATTCCATGGCCCAGGCCTGCAAGTAGGACAACGTATCACTCAAGCCGATGATGGGGCGTGCGTGCCCGGTGGCTTGCGCCGCATATTCCACCAGCTCGCGCAGCGTATACGCTTTCGGCCCGCACAGGTCATAGCTTTTGCCAAAGGTCTCCAGCCTGTCGAGGCTCGACACCATGGCGCGCGCCACGTCCTCGACAAAAATCGGCTGAAACCGCGCTTGCGGGCTGGCAAGAAATAGTACTGGAAGGTATTTCAAAAGATTGGCAAACAAATTGATAAATTTATCCTCGCGCCCGAATATCACCGAAGGGCGGAACACAGTCAGCGCTGGGCCGCGAGCTATTTGTTTGAGCGCCGCTTCTGCTTCGCCTTTGGAGCGAAGGTAGCTGCTTGGACCATTAGGGTCCGCTTTGAGCGCGCTCATGTGCAGCATGCGCTTGATTCCCAGGTCTGCGCATATTTTGGCAATTCTCAGCGGAAGATCGACATGTGCGCGCTTAAAATCTCCGCTGCACTCTTCATGCAAAATGCCCACTAGGTTGATTGCTGCATCCATGCCCGTGATTACACGCTTGAGCGCATCATCGTCTTGCAGTTCGGCTTGAACGACATCCACCGTCGGCAGGACTATGAGTTCTTTGGCCCGCTCGCGGTTGCGAGTCGGTACGCGTACGCGGCGCCCCTGCGCAGCAAGTAAGTGTACGATATGCTTGCCGACAAAACCGCTGCCCCCAATGACACAAACATTATTGATCTGCATGGGTGTAGTGCGAATCAGCTCGACCAAAAACGCTGCCGCTGGCTATCTTCCGTCCTGCAGCGCCTGATTTTGCGAGCGCGGCGGTATAGTGCCAAGCAGCGCTTTTAGCGATGGAATTTCTTTGCCAAAGGTGCTGGCGTAATACAGCGTGCTGCTTAAAACATTCTTCACGTAATCACGCGTTTCGCTGAGAGGAATGTTTTCCACATATATTGCACCTTCCATCGGCATATCCATGCTCCATTGGCGAGCACGCGTCGGTCCTGCGTTGTAGGCCGCAGTAGCAAGCACCAGCTGACCTCCACACAGATCCAGCATGTGCTTCAGGTAATATGTGCCCAGATTAACGTTGGTGTCCAAGTCGTTTACCCGCGAGCGTCGGAAGCCTTTCTCACCCATCCGCGCCGCCACCCATCGGGCGGTCGCCGGCATGAGCTGCATCAACCCCACTGCCCCGGCGTTAGAACGCGCCGTGACTGTAAACCGGCTTTCTTGACGGATGACGCCATACACCCAGGCTTCGTCAAGATTAGACTGGTGCAAATAACTCTGCATCAGGTCCCGGTATGGAGCGAGATAGCGCATGCTGAAATCATGCAGCTGCACCGTCCTGTTGGCGGTAAAAATAGCGCGTTCATAAAGCCCGTTGCGCCTTGCCACTTCGGCCGCGGCAAGCAGCTGCCGGTCATCAAACTCGCGGATGGTCCACTGCCATTCCAAATTCCCTTCATAACGCAGGTCCAAGCGGTACAAGGCGAGCGCGCGTTGAATGCCGGGCAGCTGCTGTATTGCTGACACTTCCGCTTCAGTGGGCCTGTAGGAAATTACCGGCGCGCTATACTGATTTCCAAGCTCCTCTCCCGCCAGTTGTCCGTAATAATGATGCTCGCTGCTCAATGACCGAAAAATTGCGTCTGCTTCAATATTTTTCCCAAGAGCTTTTAGCGCGCGTGCCTTCCAGTATCGCCAGTTGGCCTCACGGCGTTCCAGTGGTGATAGGGCATCGATGCTGGCAAGCATGGCATCCCACTTCTGTACCAAGAGCGCTGCGCGCGCTTTCCACGCAAGCTGCTGATCGTTCAACAGGCCAGCCGAAACCTCGCCATACCAACTGAGCGCATCGGGATCATGCTTTTGCGCTGCGTTGTAAGCAATCTGGGCCCAAGCATAATCTCGCTCCTGCTCGTTTAGCTGGTCTTGCAGATTTTGCAAATAAGTCGCCGCTTGCTGCGGATCCCAGCGCGCCAACCGGTACAAGGCGAACAGCCTGAGCTCACGTCCTGCGCGCGTTTTCAGGTCGTATTCGGGCTTAGCCAGATAATGGTCAGGGCGTTCGGCAATGTTTTTAATTAGCCGGGGATTGGGTGCCTCTTTCGGCGGCAGGTACTGTATAACGCGCTTTGCCGCCCCGAGGTCACCTGCTTCCAACGCAAGGCGCAGGCGTTGCCATACGTCTTCCGGTTCGAGCACATTATGTTTGAACATTACCTCGAACAAGGGATAGCAACTGTCCGGCTGAACCTGCGCCGAGAACCACAGCGCTCGCGCTTCCAGCAGGGCCGTTTCATCGTTATTATGCTGCCGTCCCTGTAAGGCATAACACGTCAGCTCGGCGCTTTCATTGAGCAGCAAAGGAAACTCTGCATTAAATAAATCCCAGTTCTGCTTTCTGGCAAGCACCTTGAGCCATTCCGACCTCAAACGGTCGGCAAGCAGGGTATCGTTGTAACGCAACATGAAAGCCTGTACGGTATCGGGAGTGGCGGCTTCTAGCCGAGCGCGCAATTGCCAGTAATCCACATACGGCTCCAAGATGTAGCCCTGCAAGCGCTTGGCATACTCATCGAGGCGGATAATATTGCCGACCACGTACGCATCCCGCGCAGCCAGGAAATCTTCGCCTTGGTCTGCATGCACGGGCAGGACAGGCCCGCAAATGATGCAAAGCGCGAACAAAAACTTTTGCATTCCTGCTATATTCCGCGTATTAGCTGATTAGAAGTTAAAGGATACCACAGCCCCGCTTTTCTAACAGCAGGGATTGCAGGGTACCGCCGATGGATCTTGCGCAACTCAAAGCCTGGCGCAGGCAACTGCGCGCCGAACTGATCGCCAGACGCCTCGCTGCGAGTCCGGACGACCGCAGCTCATGGAATGAAGCAATCAGCAGCTATTTGCTGTGCGCCTTTCCAAATTTGGCGAGCGGCGTAGTCGCATTCTGCTGGCCGCACCAAAATGAATTTGATGCGCGCTTTTTGATGCGCGAGATGCGAGATCGCGGCGCGATTACCGCGTTGCCGGTAGTATTGGCCCCGAAAACGCCGATGATTTTTCGAGAATGGCATCCTGGTGTAAAGGTGGCAAAAGGTGTGTACGATATTCCTTACCCGGTGGAATCGCCCGAACTCACACCCGACACCATACTGGTACCGATGAACGGATTTGATGAGCAGGGCCATCGGCTCGGCTACGGCGGCGGCTATTTCGACCGCACTTTGGCCAGCCTGAAAAAGCACCCCTGTATCATCGGGGTCGCGTATGAGCTTGCACGGGTGCCAACGATCGAGCCGCAGCCCCACGACATTCCGATGGATTACATCGTCACCGAGCGCGGGGTTTACCAGCGAAGCAACGGCAAAATCGAATTGCTGGCTCGCCACAGTCAAAAACTCGAGCCCGGGCAGTACAGCTCCCCCGCCTGTTATGCACATGAGTTTGCGCCCGATTATTTCGGCGGCAAAAAAGAGTAGCCCAGGCTTTAGCTCAGGAACAACTTGTACGCCGGATTTCTGGATTCGTCCCAAAAAGCGTAGCCAAGCTTGCCGAGAAACTGGCGGAATTCCGCCATCTCTTGTGGCGGAACCTGCATTCCCACCAGCACGCGCCCGTAATCAGCGCCGTGGTTGCGGTAATGAA
Source organism: Burkholderiales bacterium (assembly GCA_035624615.1). GTDB lineage: Bacteria > Pseudomonadota > Gammaproteobacteria > Burkholderiales > JAHFRG01 > JAHFRG01. Next base: position 26,397 of record DASPRE010000093.1, read on the forward strand.
ACAAGCTGATGTTCCAGTCCGAACGCATGCTGTTCAGAAACTTCATCAGCGCACCGGGGCGCTCCGGGAACTCGAAGCGGAACAGCAGCTCATTATCCGCAAGCGACGCGTGGCCGCCCACCAGATGGCGAACATGGAGTTTTGCCATTTCGTTGTCGGAAAAATCCAGAGTTCGCAGGTGATGCCGCTCCAGCATGGCGACGAGTTGCTTGGTCTCTTCGCTGTCATGCACCTGAATGCCGACAAAGATGTGCGCTTCCTTGGGATCGGCCATGCGGTAGTTGAATTCCGTGATATTGCGTTTGCCCAGCAGCGAGCAGAATTGCTTGAAACTTCCGGGCCGCTCAGGAATGGTCACGGCAAGGATGGCTTCGCGTTTTTCTCCCAGTTCCGCGTTTTCCGCAACGAAACGCAGCCGGTCGAAATTCATATTGGCTCCACAAGCAACTGCAACCAGCGTTTTGTCCTTCAGTTTTGTCCGCTCGGCATACGCCTTGGCGCCAGCAATCGCCAGCGCGCCTGCTGGCTCAAGTATGCTTCGAGTATCCTCGAACACGTCCTTGATCGCGGCGCAGACCGCGTCGGTGTCCACCAGTACCATCTCGTCAACATATTGCCGGCACAGACGGAAGGTTTCACTGCCCACTTCCTTGACCGCGACACCGTCTGCAAATAAGCCCACTTGGCTAAGTTTCACGCGTCTGCCGGCCTTCAAGGAGCGCGCCATAGCATCGGCATCCACCGGTTGCACGCCAATAATTTTGATTTCCGGGCGCAGCCGTTTAACGTATGCCGCGATTCCTGAAATCAGTCCGCCGCCACCGACTGCGACAAAAATGGCATAAATTGGTCGCGTCCACTGGCGCAAAATTTCCATGCCTATCGTACCCTGACCAGCAATCACGTCCGGATCATCGTATGGATGCACGAAAGTGAGCCGGCGCGCTTTTTCCAGCTTGCGCGCATGGGAATACGCCTCATCGTAGGAATCGCCGTGCAATACCACCTCGGCGCCGCGCGCCGCCACGGCTTGCACCTTGATTTGGGGAGTGGTCGCCGGCATGACGATGACTGCCTTGCAGCCGAGCCGTTGCGCGGCAAGCGCCACGCCCTGCGCATGATTACCTGCTGAAGCCGCAATCACACCACGTTTTAATATGGCTTTTGGCAACTGCGCCATTTTGTTGTAGGCGCCGCGCAGCTTGAAGGAGAAAACTTGCTGCACATCCTCTCGCTTGAGCAGCAAGCGGTTATCAATTCGCGCCGAAAGATTGGGCGCGAGTTCAAGGGGCGTTTCCTGCGCGACCTCATAAACGCGGGAAGCGAGAATTTTTTCCAGATAATCTTTGTGCATGATCGGCCGGCAAATCAACAAATTGAAAGGGTATCAGGATTGACGGCAAACCAGAAGTGGGCGTCGGACTTTTGAGGCCGCCCAATTGCGTAATAGCGGCTTATAATAATTCTAAGCAACCTGTCCGCAAGGAATTGGTAAAAATGACCCAGGATGAACTAAAACAAGCTGCCGCGCGCGCCGCAATTCAATATGTTCCTGACGGTTGTACCGTCGGTGTAGGCAGCGGCTCCACGGCAAATTATTTCATTGCCGAGCTCGGCAAGATCAAACACAAGCTCGAAGGCGCCGTGGCGAGTTCCGTAGCCACTGCACAGCGATTGAAAGGCCTCGGTATTCCGGTGCTGGATTTGAACAGCGTAAACGAGCTTGCGGTTTATGTGGATGGCGCGGACGAAATTACCCGGCATCTGCACATGATAAAAGGCGGGGGCGGCGCCTTGACCTGGGAGAAAATTGTGGCCGCAGCAGCACGTAAATTCGTATGCATCGCCGACCAAAGCAAGTTAGTTGATGTACTTGGCAAGTTTCCGCTGCCGGTAGAAGTGATACCGCTGGCACGAGGGTACGTCGCGCGCGAGCTGGTCAAATTGGGCGGGTTCCCCGAGCTGCGCATAGGCTTCACTACCGACAACGGCAATATAATTCTTGACGTGCACGGCATGCAAATTCTCAATCCGGTGGAGCTCGAGGCCAAGCTCAATCAGATCACAGGCATGGTATGCAATGGCATTTTCGCCAAGCGACCTGCTGATGTTCTGCTGCTAGCCGGCGCGGAGGGGGTCAAGACCTATACTTGAACGCCTTATTTGCTTCGGCCCGGCGCAACATAACCGGCGGCAACATCGGCGCCGGTGCCGAAGAAATGTTTCTCCATTTGCTCGGCAAGATATTTTCTGGCCTTAACATCCGCTAGGTTCAGCCGGTTTTCGTTGACCAGCATTTTCTGATGTTCGAGCCAAGCTTTCCACGCCTCTTTCGAAACATTCTCAAAAATGCGTTTGCCCAACTCACCCGGATATGGCGGGTAGTCCAGGCCCTCGGCCTCGCGCCCGAGTTTCACGCAGTTCACCATTCTCGCCATTTCAATGCCCGTGCTTCTTGACCATTTGTGAATCTCGCAAAGCGTTTTCCTCCACTACAAGGTCAGAGTGCGGAGTTTCAAGATAATAACCCTGCACCATGTCTACGCCAAAGCCTTTTAATATCTCCAGAGTCTTAAGGTCTTCCACCGATTCCGCCACGGTGGTCTTGCGCATGCCGCGCGCCACATCAATTATTGCCTTGACGAATATCTGATTGTCTTGGTCGTTAGGCAAATTGCGGACAAAGAGGCCGTCGATTTTCACTATGTCGACGTCCAAATGCTTCAGGTAAGCAAACGAAGAAAAGCCGCTTCCGAAATCATCAAGGCAAACTTTGCATCCGGTCTGATGCAAGGCTTTAATGAAACGCTGTGCGTCATGCAAATCTGCCACTGCAGATGCCTCGGTTATCTCAGTCATCAGCCGATTCGGGTCGACACCAAACATACGCAATGTGTCGCTGATAAATATCGGTAATTCCGGTCCAGCTAACGACCTCCCGGAGATATTTACTGCGATCGTTGGAATATTCGGGGAACTCGCAAGCAGTGTAATGGCCTTGTGTATCACCCAGCGGTCGATTTCCAGGATGATGTCGCTCTTTTCCGCTAGCGGAATGAATGCCGCGGGCATCACCACGCCACCTGACTCGTCCTTCATTCGCAACAGAGTTTCGACGTGCGAACGCCCGCTGTCGGCGACACGATATACGCCCTGAAAGTCCAGGTACATCAGGTTATTGTGCAAGGCATTGCCGATGCGTTCATTGGCGGCGATGCGTGACAGCATTTGCCTCGAGCTTTCGCTGTCAGCGCGATAGACGCGCCAAGCATTTTTGCCGCCCTCCTTGGCGAGGTACATTGCCGCGTCAGCACGGGCCACCAGTTCTTCGGCATTCGCGGAGTGCTCGGGAAACATCGCGATACCCAAACTGGTGCTAAGTCGCAGGCTTTGACCTTCAAAGTGGAATCGGATTTGCGATATGGAATGCACTATCCGCTCGGCTACCACCCGCAACTCGTTTTCTTCTACGTCCGGAACCAAGATCGCGAACTCGTCCCCTCCTAACCGGCTGAAGATTTCGTTACGCCGCACCTGAGCGTTCACTTCCCCGGCAACGCGGATAAGGATTGCATCGCCGGCGCGATGTCCGTACGTGTCGTTGATGTGCTTGAATTCGTCAAGGTCGAAAAACAGCAGTCCTAAAGCTGATCCACGGCGCTGCGCTTCCGCGATCATGCGCCCCAACTCTTGCTGGAAGCGGTGGCGGTTATACAAGCCCGTTAGCGCGTCGCGCTCCGCTAAATAGATTAACTGCTCTGCATCGCGCCGCTCCTGAGTAATGTCTTTGTAAACCCAGAGCCTGCCAAGGACCTGCCCGTCATCTCCCCGCGCCAGATAGGTGGTCTCCAGCAGCATACGCCCGTCGGCGAGCGTAAACTCATATTCCTTGGAATTTTCGTCGGTGGCGAGCACCTGCAATACATGCTGCACATATTCTTGGGGACGGGCCACCTGCTTGCTTACTGCGGCCAGCAAGTTCTCGGTATTCATGCCTTGCAGATGCAGGTCTTGGGTGAATCCGAAAACGTGCATTAACGTCGGGTTGCAGTAAACCACCTCCTCCTTGCCGAGAAACAAGATGCCCATGTCCATCGCTCTGAGCAGGGAAATCAGCCGCGCGCGTTCTTCCTGTGCTCTCGCGAAATCCTGGCGTTGCGTGCCTTGTGCAAGCTCAAGTTGTTTTATCGTCGCCTGCAAATTGAACTCTTGATTCTTGCGCTCGGTGATATCGCGAATACTGCAACGTACCCCAAGGTATTCATTTTGGTTGCCGTAAATAGGCTGCCAAGTCGCGGCCGCCCAAAAGCTCGATCCATTCTTGCGCCGCACGCGGAATTCGATGCCGCTGCCCCTGGTGTGCTGGGCAATTTGCCGGGATAATTCCCGATAGCGGGGGTTGTCTTCCGGCTCGATAATCGCTGCGGGAAAGTCCTTCATTTCCAGACATTCCGTCGGAGAATAGCCGGTCAGGCGCTGCACCGAAGGATTCACCCAAATTACTTTGCCAGTCGGGTCTGCCCAAAGCTCCCAGTCATGGCTGTAATCAGCTATGGCACGAAACTTTGCTTCCCCCTCGCGCAACGCGTTAACCTGATTCTCGACCGCTTCAGCCATGGCGTTGAAGGTGGTGGTAAGTTTGCCCACTTCATCGGCTGAATCCACCGCGACCCGCACCGCGTAATTGCCTCTTGCCATGGCCCGCCCGGCCTCTGCAAGCTCCTCTAAGTGTCTGGCCAGCCAGTAGCCCAACGCGAGGAACAATAACAAAGATAGCGCAACCTCGCCGCCGGCGATAACCATGCTTTCCCAGAATAGCTTGTTCTTTGGCACGCTCAGGAAAGCAGTGGAAATCCCCATACGCAGACTGCCGTAGATCTTGCCTTCCCGCTCTATGGGAATCCAGGTTTCGTAAACTTTGCGGGGGTCGGCTTCGGGCATGGGGCGTCCGCCGCCGGCGACCAGCTGGCCATTGTTATCGTAGAGCAGTGCAAAACTGAGCTCTTCTTTGGCCTGGATACTGGCAATAATTTGTCTGATTAAGGATTCATTCCCCTGCGAAAGCGGTACGGCAAGGGAAGCGTTGAGTAGGGGTGAAAGTAGCTTGATCCGCTCTCTCACCTGCTCATCAAGGGCGCTATCGATCAACAAGACGCTGTTGGCAACCAGCAGCGACAGCATCACGACTTCCACCAGCACGCTGATCAACACCAGCTTCAGGCGCAACGATTTAGTTCGCCAAAACCACTTCACGGCTTTCATTCTTCTAAAATATTCTCAATGCTGCGAATAGTGTTCACGATTTCAAAGTCTCTTAACAAACACTTTCGAGCGGCGCTGGTAGTTGTAAAGCGCCTGCTTCTGCTCCGGCAGCTGTTCCACTGTCCCCTCCTTGAAGCCGCGTTCGATAAACCAGTGCGCCGCACGCGTGGTAAGCACGAACAGCCTGCGCATCCCACCGTCGACCGCCTGTTTCTCAACCCATTTCAATAGCGTGTCGCCGTAGGCCTGGTTGCGGTGATCCCGTTGTACTACCAGGCAAGCAAGTTCTCCGGCATCCTCGCGTGGAAACGGATAAAGCGCAGCGCACGCAACAATTACCCCATCGTGCTCGATCACACTGAAACGGCTCATTTCCATTTCCAACAGCTCGCGCGGGCGCCGCACCAGCACGCCTTCACGTTCCAGCGGCTCGATCAGAGCCAGTATGCCCCCAACGTCTTCGATTTGCGCCTGGCGCAGCTTTTCCAGTCCAGCCGGCGTCACCATGCTGCCTATTCCTCCGTGGGTAAACAATTCCAGCAGCACGGCACCGTCCACATGGCGCGAAAGCAGATGCGCGCGCGCAACCCCCTCGCGGCAGGCACGCACTGCGCATGGAAGGTATAGCGTAACATCGCCCGACACTCCTGTCTGTTCGGACAACAATTTCTCCGCCTCCGAAACCGTGAGTTCGTTTAGCAGGTTGCCTGACGCGTCGGTAACCCCAGTTTCTTCCGTCAGAAATATCAGCTTGTCTGCCCGCAGGGCGATTGCGGAACAAGTCGCAACATCTTCCAAGGAAAGATTGAAAATCTCGCCCGTTGGCGAGTACCCCAGCGGCGCAAGCAACACCATTTCCCCGTCATTGAGACGTTTCTCAATTGCTAAGGCGTCAATCTTCCGCACCTCTCCGGTACGCTGTAGATCCACGCCCTCAATCACACCCAAGGGTTTGGCTATCACGAAGTTGCCGCTGGCAACGCGGATCTGCGCCCCAGCCATGGGTGAATTCGCCAACCCCGTGGACAGCTGCGCTTCGATCTCCACGCGCATACGGCCCACCGCTTCCTTGGCGCATTGCAAGGCGGTATTATCGGTAACCCGTAGACCTTTGACGTAACGGCTTGACTGGCCTAGCGCGCTAAGCCGTTCCTCGATTTGCGCGCGCGCTCCATGCACCAGCACCAAGCGCACCCCAAGGCTGTAAAGCAGATTGAAATCATGTGTCAGCGCGACAAATCCGCCGTCGCTCACCGCTTCGCCGCCGAAAGCAATCACGAAGGTGCGTCCGCGGAACGCGTGTATGTAGGGTGCAACCGAACGCAACCATTGCACGAATGCAATTGCATCGGTGGGAGTGTTAAGCGGCATAGTTAAGCAGGAGAGTGCGACAATGCGGCCCAAACTTCGGGCCTTTTTTGCCCATCATAGTAGATAAGTACTTCGAGGAAAAGCAATGCCTAGGTGGGAAGCACAATCAGCGAGGAAATTCCCAATCTAGCGCTGGAGTGACGCCGCATATTCTCCAGCCGTCGCAGGCACGCTTGGTTCGCGTATGCCGATGCCGTTGTCGACGCCGCGGCATATTCTGAACAATGAAAACCATCGAATGTCGTCAAATATTTTATTTGATTTAGAATGATGAAATGCATGCATTTCTTGGTCATAGGTAAATTCCCGGTGTTGTATTCGTAACGTCCACGTCCCTCTTGCCAAACAAATTTGAAAATGCGCTTGCTAAGACACTTTATTGAGCTAGGCGCCGTACGAAATTGGCGTCCCCATGAATCGGGACCCCGTTGAACAAACTACCTGCTGCGTGGTCGGCGCGGGCCCTGCCGGCGCGCTATTATCTCTGTTGCTGGCGCGAAAAGGCATTCAGGCCACTTTGCTTGAAGGGCACATCGATTTTGACCGGGAATTCCGCGGCGATACGTTGCATCCTTCCACCATGGAAATTTTGGACGAGATCGGGCTTGCCGACCCATTGCTACGGTTGCCTCATACCAGGTTGCACCAGCTGACCCTGCAGACCAAAACAGATTCGTTCACGATGGTGGATTTAAGCCTTCTAAAGACGCGTTTTCCGTATATTACGCTCATGCCGCAGGCGCAGTTTCTGGAGTTTATCGCCGGGCAGGCCACAAAGTATGCTTCGTTTACGCTGCACATGGGCGCCCATGCGCGCGAGCTCATTATGGAAGACGGGGTCTGCCGTGGCGTGCGCTATCAGGATTCTAATGACAATGTGCATGAGTTGCGGGCGCTGCTTACTGTTGCGGCTGATGGTCGTTTTTCCAGACTCAGAAAACTTGCAGGACTGGAGCCGGTGAAAAGTTCTCCGCCGATGGACGTGTTGTGGTTTAGGCTGCCCAGGCGGCCAGGCGATGCGACGGGCTTTGCTGGACGCATTGGACAAGGGCATATGCTAGCCATCCTGCCGCGGGAAGATTATTACCAGCTGGGCTACGTGATAATCAAGGGAAGTTATCGCCAGCTGCGCGAGGAAGGCATGGAAAAATTTCACCAGTCCCTGTTGTCCCTGGCTCCGGAATTCACCGATCGGGTGTCTTCAGTACCAAACTGGGCTCGGTTTTCAGTGCTTTCGGTGGAATCGAGCTGCCTAAAAAAATGGTATAGGCGAGGATTGCTGCTCATCGGCGATGCGGCACATGTCATGTCGCCGGTGGGTGGCGTGGGCATCAATTACGCAATCCAGGATGCGGTAGTGGCAGCCAATGTCCTTGCCCTTCCGTTGCAACACGGCGCGGTGGGTGAAAGCGATTTGGCCAAGGTGCAAAAGTAGCGTTACTTTGCCACGCGGGTCATTCAGGCATTCCAGACCTTCATTCAAAACCGTGTGATTAAAACGGCATTGAATCCCAATGCTTCGTTCAGACCGCCAGCGCTTTTTCGGCTGCCGCTGTTGCGCGCCCTGCCCGCCCGGCTCATCGGCTTTGGAATCCGCAAAGTGCATGTTGACGAAAATTAGGATCGCAGACGAATTTCATCAGCCCTGCATTGAACGGTAAAACATAAAACGATTGAATTCATAGTCGAACGGTTTACTCTGAATCGAATTACCTACGACTCCGGGTGGTTAATGCAGGCTGCCTGGATTCTCTGTTACAATGCGCGACTTTTGTCAAACCCTTAGCTCACCATGCCCCGCGCGCTTCGCAACATCGCCATCATTGCACACGTGGACCACGGCAAGACCACGCTGGTGGACAAGCTGCTCCACCAATCGGGGACATTTGCGGCCCACCAGCACGTCGCTGAGCGGGTCATGGACAGCAATGATTTGGAGCGCGAGCGCGGTATCACCATTCTCGCAAAGAACACGGCGGTAAATTACCAAGGTACGCACATCAACATCGTTGATACGCCAGGCCATGCGGATTTCGGTGGTGAAGTGGAGCGTGTACTGTCCATGGTGGACGGCGTACTGCTCCTGGTGGATGCAGTAGAGGGGCCGATGCCCCAGACCCGTTTTGTGACGCGAAAGGCCTTGGCCCGAGGCTTGAAATTTATCGTGGTGGTAAACAAGATGGACCGGCCCGGCGCCCGCCCAAACTGGGTGGTGAATCACACCTTTGATTTATTCGACAAACTGGGCGCCGCCGAGGAGCAACTGGATTTTCCCATCGTCTATGCATCCGCGCTCAACGGTTGGGCAGTGCTAGATCTTGCAGATGCGCCGCGCAGCAGCGCGGGTAAAGAGCTGTCCATGCGGCCGCTGTTTGAAACCATACTTGAACATGTGCCGCTTCCCGTCAGCAATCCCGACGAGCCGCTCCAGCTTCAAATCAGTGCGCTGGATTATTCGAGCTTTGTTGGGCGCATCGGCATCGGGCGCATCTCCCGCGGGCGTCTTAAGCCCCCACAGGACGTTGTTATTTTAAACGGTCATGACGAGCCCAAAAAAGCGCGGGTGAACCAGGTACTGGGGTTCCAAGGCTTGAACCGGGTGCCCATGGAGGTAGCGGAACCCGGCGATATCGTACTGGTGAACGGCATCGAGGAAATCGGCATAGGCGTGACCCTCGCGGACCCTGAGCATCCGGAAGCTTTGCCGCTGCTGGCAGTAGACGAACCCACACTCACCATGAATTTCCAAGTCAACACCTCGCCCTATGCCGGACAGGAAGGAAAATTCGTGACCAGCCGACGACTGCGCGAGCGCCTGCAAAAAGAACTGCTAACCAACGTGGCGCTGCGCATCGAAGATACTGCGGACACGGATATGTTCCTGGTCTCCGGCCGGGGCGAACTGCATCTCACCATTCTGTTGGAGAACATGCGTCGGGAAGGTTACGAGCTGGCGGTGTCGCGCCCGCGGGTTGTGATTCGGGAAACTAACGGCGAGAAATGTGAGCCGTTCGAAATGCTCACGATCGATGTGGAAGAGGCCAAACAGGGCGCGGTTATGGAAGCTTTAGGCGAGCGGCGCGGCGAGCTTCAGGAAATGGCGCCCGACGGCCGGGGCCGCGTGCGTCTAGATTACCGGATTCCGGCGCGAGGGCTGATCGGCTTTCAATCGGATTTCATGACCATGACTCGCGGGACGGGTATCTTAAGCCACGTGTTCGACGGCTACGGCCCGATGAAACCGGAAATCCCCGAGCGGCGCAACGGTGTATTGGTGTCGGCCGAGGACGGCGAGGCGGTAGCTTACGCGCTGTGGAAACTGCAGGAGCGGGGCCGGATGTTGGTGAGCCCGGGCGATCGCCTATACGAGGGAATGGTGATCGGCATTCACAACCGCGACAACGATCTCGTGGTAAACCCGATCAAGACCAAGCAGCTCACCAACATACGCGCCGCCGGCAAGGACGAGGCAATCATGCTCACGCCCCCGATAACACTTACTCTGGAGCAGGCCGTCGAGTTTATCGCCGACGACGAATTGGTGGAAATTACCCCTAAAACCATCCGCATTCGCAAGCGCCATTTAAAAGAACTCGAGCGCAAACGCGCTTCACGTGTAGCCGCCTGACAATCCGGGACAAGCTTTAGGCCTTGACCCGCATTTTCGCCATGATTCGCGCTTTTCCAGGAACGCGGTAAGCGTGAGGCATGGCCTGGCTGCGATGCCCCACGCCTAAGTTGCCAGTTTTGTCTATTGTGATAATACCCATATTCGACCGGGGCTCGGCTGCCAAAAGCAGCAAAAATTCATCCACAGCCTGCTGCGCATTCCTGCCCCGCGCCATTAGATCGCAGACCGATTTGGTTACGAGGTAACGTATCGCCACCTCGCCCAAACCGGTAGCGGACGCTGCTCCCAAAGGCGTAGCGTAGTTTCCTGCGCCCGGCACAGGGGTATCACCCACTCTCCCGGGAAGTTTCAGAGTTAATCCACCGCTGGATGTGGCGGCAGCGAAATGTCCGCGGCCATCCAAGGCCACCGCGCCCACCGTTCCTCCCGCAAGCTCAGGATGGCGCTTTAATAAATCCCGAAGACGGCTCTTGCTTCTTGCGGCAGAGAGTGCTTGGCATTTCTGCTGCCAAATCTTGCGCTGCGCCCACGTCACCGGATCATAGTCGGCGAAACCCATGGCGCGTGCAAAGCTGAGCGCCCCTCGGTCAGCAAGCAGAATGTGGTCGGTTTCCTCCATTACCTTGCGCGCAACCTGTACCGGATTCTTGACCCGACTCAGGCAGGCGACGCCTCCTGCGCGCAGCCCTTCGCTCACCATGACACTCGCGTCCATCTCGGCTTCACCCATCAGGTTCAGCACCGAACCGGTGCCGGCGTTGAAAACTGGGTTATCCTCCAGTGACATCACCGCTGCCGTTACCGCATCGAGTGCAGATTTCCCCTGTGCAAGCAATCTCCCGCCTGCTTCAACCGCACGCCGTACGCCTTGCAACGCGGCGCGTTCATGTTTTGCCTTCCATTCTCCGGCCCCTCCATGAACGATGATGGCATACATTCAAAAATCTCCCCATAAAGCCTGGATCGCGGCAAGTGCAGCGAGCCCCGCAGTTTCGGTACGCAAAATGCGTTGCCCCAATGTGACCGGAGTAAAACCGGCAGCATGAGCCGTCCGTTCTTCTTCTGGTGTTAATCCGCCTTCTGCTCCTACCAGCACGATTATCCCGCCGCTTTTGTATTTGAACCGCTTGAAGGACGATCCACCCTCGAGACACAGCATCAACCGCAGCATCCCCTTGTCTGCACTGCAGACGAACTCTTTCAGCGAAATCGTGTCCGCAATCCGCGGAATGCGGTTGCGCCCGCATTGCTCGCAAGCCGCTATCGCCACCCTCCGCCAATGCTCCACTCGCTTCTGCGCGCTAGCGGCGTCCGTACGCACCGCGCCGCGCTGACTGACAAGCGGTTGTATCACGGCGGCGCCCAACTCAACTGCTTTTTGCACCGTCAAATTCATTTTCTCGGCGGATTGCAGCGCTTGTGCCAGAACGATGTGCAACGCTGATTCGCGTTCGATGTTTTGCCATTCTCCCGTGAGTACCGTCGCTTGGTTTTTGCGAATACCGACAACTCGGGCTGGATATTCTCCGCCCTTGCCGTTAAATAGTACGATTGTTTCTTTTTCCTTGAGCCGCAATACCCTCACAGCATGATGTGTCGCTGCTTCATCTAGACAAATTTCGCGATGCGGCGCTAATTCTTGGGAATGATAAAGGCGCGGTATAGTCATATAAGTAAATGGTTAGATGTAAGTGCATGATAATATAAAGGCTGAACGAAAGATTGAAGGAGAAAGCTATGGTAAGCCAGCAAACCCCGATATGTAATTTTGGCTGGAAAGCGGTCGATTTCGACCTTCCGGGAGTCGATGGTAAGCGTTATCGACTAGAAGATGTCTGCGGAGAAAAAGGTTTGTTGGTGATGTTCATCTGTAACCATTGCCCTTATGTGAAAGCTGTGCGCGAACGCATTGTGCGCGATTGTAAGGAGCTCAGCGAACACGGCATAGGCAGCATTGCCATTATGTCCAACGACCCAACCGATTATCCCGAGGACTCGTTTGACAACATGGTAACGGTCTCGCGGCAATTTAATTTTCCGTTTCCTTATGTGCTTGACGAAACCCAGGAAATCGCAAAGGCTTACGGCGCGGTATGTACGCCGGATTTTTTCGGTTTCAATCGCAAGCTTGAACTGCAATACCGCGGGCGCCTTGACGCCTCGCGCATGAACACCGTGCCGAATGCCCGGCGCGAGCTGCTTGAGGCCATGCTGCAGATCGCGCGCACCGGCCAGGGGCCTAAAGAACAGATTCCCAGCATGGGTTGCTCGATCAAGTGGAAGCATGGAGCAGCTGCTTAAGGCGGTAATTCGCGCGGTGCGCGAAGTAGCGCAGGCCGAAATCATGCCGCGCTATCTACAGGTGGCGCAGCAACGAAAGGCCGACGGCAGCCTCTACACGGACGCGGATATCGCAGCGCAGGATGCACTTGCGAAAAGGCTGCGCGAAATTCACCCGAGCCCCGTTCTTGCCGAAGAAATGAGTCGTGAACAGCAGGCAGAGCAATGGCTCGCGGGAGATTCCGGCTTGTGGTGCGTGGACCCGATTGACGGCACCTCCAATTTCGTCAACGGCCTGCCGTATTTTGCAGTTTCCGTCGCGCTGATGAACAAAGGGCGCAGCGTCCTCGGGGTTATTTATGACCCAGTATCCCATGAAATGTTTTACGCTGAGAAAGGCGGTGGCGCGTACGTCAACGGCGAGAGGTTACCGATTAACGATTCAGAAAAGGAATTGCGCCAGTGCATGGCAAGCGTGGATTTCAAGCGCATCAGCGCCAACCTAGCACGGGAGCTTGCAGGAACACCGCCTTATTCGTCACAACGCAATTACGGCGCGAGTACGCTGGAATGGTGTTATGTCGCCGCGGGTCGCTTTGACGTTTATCTGCACGGCGGCCAGCGACTGTGGGATTATGCCGCGGGTTCACTGATACTCGAAGAGGCGGGCGGAATGATGTGCTCGCTGAAGACAGATGATTTTTGGTCAGACGACTTATGGAAACGCTCGGTGATCGCGGCGCGCAACCCGTCTTTGTTCAACGCCTGGAAAGCGTGGCTGCGCGCCCGCCAGTAATCTGCAATCGGCCAATCTGGCGTCGCCGCGCACTGTTCATCTCCGAGGCTCGCGAATGATGTAGTTACGCAAATAACTCCATTTCAGAGCGGCGTGCGCCATTTGTGAAGGCCCGGCAAGGCGATTACAATAATGTTGTGAAACCTGTGAACCTGACTAACCACTTTTTGATCGCCATGCCCAACATGGCGGACCCTTACTTTTCTAAAAGCCTGACCTATATCTGCGAGCACAATGAGCAGGGCGCGCTCGGAGTAGTGATAAATCGTCCCATTGACATGACCCTGCAAGCGCTATTCGAGCAAATTAGCATTCCGCTCGGCGAGCCCCAGCTCCGCGGCATTGCGGTGCACTTCGGTGGACCCGTGCAAATCGACCGCGGTTTCGTGTTGCACAAACCCCTGGGCGATTGGCAATCCACGCTCGCAGTCAACCAAGAGCTTGGGCTCACCACCTCCAAGGACATCCTGCAGGCGGTGGGACGCGGCAATGGGCCGCGGCAAATTCTGGTTACCTTGGGATACGCCGGCTGGGCGCCAGGACAGCTTGAACACGAGCTCGCGCAAAACGCCTGGCTTTCGGTGCCTGCGAAGGCAAACGTCATTTTTGACTTGCCGGCGGAAGATCGCCTGCCCGCGGCGATGGATTTGCTGGGTGTCAACTTCGCCACCTTATCCGAAGACGCGGGTCACGCGTAATTCACAGTAAGGCGTTCATGAATGAACATCGCGCTCACGCCCCACACCAGGCAGCCCTTCGTAAAACAGGAACAGTTTTAGCATTCGACTTTGGCACCAAGCGCATTGGCATTGCGGTGGGTGATCTAGCGCTACGCATCGCTCACCCGCTTACCACGGTTGAGTCAGCGCAAAACGAGCAGCGCTTCGACGCGATCGCTACATTAATCAAAGAATGGCAACCAGTGCTCCTTGTGGTCGGACTTCCGGCCCACATGGATGGCGGCGAGCATGAGATCAGCAGTCTGAGCCGCGGCTTTGCGCGGCGGCTGCAGCAACGCTTTAAGCTCCCCACTGCTTTAGTTGACGAACGCCTGACTTCTCAAGCAGCGGAGCTATCGCTGGCCGAGAGTGGCGTAGCCCGCAACAAAACCTTTATTGACCAAGTCGCAGCACAACACATTCTGCAGAGCTTTTTCGATGAGCCTGAAACTTCCTGACGCGGAACAATTGGTATCCGTGCTCGCCGCGCAAATCAAACCGCGATTCGATTCCAATACAGCACTGATCGGGATACACACGGGCGGCGCTTGGATTGCACAAAAGCTGCAACAGCAACTCGGGTTCTCAACCCCGTTCGGGCTGCTCGATATTTCGTTTTATCGGGACGACTTTGCGCGCATCGGTCTGCACCCACAGGTCAAACCATCGAACATCCCTTTCGATGTCGAAGGACGCCGCATCATCCTTGTGGACGACGTACTCTACACCGGCCGCACGGTACGTGCTGCCATGAACGAACTGTTCGATTACGGGCGGCCGGCGAGCATTGAGCTTGCAGTGCTGATCGACCGCGGCGGGCGCGAACTGCCGGTATTTGCCCGCTACAGCGGAGCAACACTGGAGCTTGCGGAAAACCAGAACATCGAACTCAAAAAAGACAAGGAGGGAAAGCTCAGCTTACACCTTAACCAGGTCTAGGCCCGACCCACGGCAAGCTTAGGTTAGCTTATTTCAGGAATGCTATAATTCGCTTCGCGTACATGCACAGCAACCCGCAGCTCGACAACAAGGGTGAACTCCAGCACTTGCTTACGATTGAAGGGCTGCCTGCAACGCTTCTGACGCAAATCCTCGATACCGCCCAATCGTTCATCGGCGTCACCGAGCGCGAAGTCAAGAAACTTCCTCTGCTGCGGGGCAAGGCGATTTTCAACCTCTTTTTTGAAGCAAGCACCCGTACCCGCACCACATTCGAAATTGCCGCCAAGCGTCTCTCCGCTGACGTCATCAATCTGAATATCAGCACCTCGTCGCAGATCAAAGGCGAGACGCTACTTGACACCATCGAAAATCTGGAAGCAATGCATGCCGACATGTTCATCGTGCGGCACGCGCAGAGCGGAGCGGCGCATTTGATCGCCCAACACGTGGCGCCGAATGTGCACGTCATCAACGCCGGCGACGGACGACATGCGCACCCAACTCAGGCGCTTCTGGATATGTTCACCATCCGCCATTATAAGCGCGAATTCAACCATCTGCGTGTTGCGATTGTCGGCGATATCCTGCATTCGCGTGTTGCTCGCTCGCAGATTCATGCGCTCACCACGCTCGGGGTGCCCGAAGTGCGCGTAATTGCGCCCAAAACGCTGTTGCCTGCAGGCGTCGAAAATCTCGGAGTACACGTTTACCACGATATGCGGCTGGGGCTTGAGGACGTGGACGTAGTAATGATGTTACGCTTGCAAAGCGAGCGCATGCAGGGGCCACTTCTGCCCAGCGCTCAGGAATTCTTCAAGTATTACGGTTTGACTGCGGATAAACTTGGCGCCGCCAAGCGCGACGCCATCGTGATGCACCCCGGTCCGATGAACCGCGGCGTGGAGATTGATTCAAGCGTGGCCGACGGCCCGCGTTCGGTGATTTTACCCCAAGTCACTTTTGGCATAGCGGTGCGCATGGCGGTGATGAGTATGCTGGCGGGACACTGAATGAAGATTCAGATTAAGAACGGCCGTATCATCGATCCCAAAAACAACGTAGATTCGGTGCAGGATTTGTTTATCGCCGCGGGCAAAGTGCTTTCTGTGGGACGCAATCCTGAAGCCTTTCATCCCAATCGTGTAATCGACGCCAGTAATTGCGTAGTCTGCCCCGGCTTGATCGATCTTTCAGCTCGCCTGCGCGAACCTGGTTTCGAATACAAAGCGACTTTGGAATCAGAAATGTTGGCGGCTGTGTCGGGCGGCATCACCAGCCTCGCCTGCCCCCCGGACACCGATCCGCCGCTGGATGAACCGGGGTTGGTGGAAATGGTGAAACACCGCGCAAAAAGTTTGAATCAGGCGCGGGTCTATCCGCTCGGCGCATTGACGCAGGGGCTCAATGGCCAGCGCATCACTGAAATGGCGGAACTGCATGACGCCGGATGTATCGCGTTTTCTCAAGCCAACGCACCGCTCAGCGATACCAATGTGCTGATGCGTGCCATGCAATATGCGGCCACTTTTGGTTATACAGTCTGGTTGCGCCCACAGGACGCATATCTTGCGCAAGGTGGTGTCGCCCATGACGGAATAGTGGCCACACGGCTGGGACTCGCGGGGATACCATCCTGCGCAGAAACCGTTGCACTTTCAACAATTTTGCAGCTTGCCAAGGAGACTGGAGCGAACATTCACTTATGCAGGCTTTCCACCTTCGATGGCGTGGAGATGGTGCGCCAGGCTAAAAGCCGAGGTCTGCCGATAACCTGCGACATCGCGGCTGCGCACGCTCACCTGACCGAAATGGACCTTGGTTTCTTCGATGCCAACTGCAACCTCATACCCCCGCTTCGCTCGCTGCGAGATCGGGACGCGCTGCGCATAGGACTCAGAGACGGCACCATAGACGCGCTGTGCTCGGATCACACCCCGGTAGATGACGACGCCAAGCTGCTGCCATTCGCAGAAGCCGAGAGCGGCGCGACTGGCTTGGAACTGCTCCTCCCGCTCACCTTGAAATGGGCCGCCGAAACCGAAATTCCGTTGCCGGAGGCACTCACCAAAATTACTCAGATCCCCGCAGAAATCCTCGGTATCGACGCGGGGCATTTGACACCGGGACATCCCGCGGACATCTGCGTATTTAACGCAAGCAACTGCTGGAAAGTAGAACCCATGGCATTGAAAAGTCAAGGAAAAAATACCCCCTTCTTGGGCGTTGAACTTGAGGGCCGGGTAAATTACACATTGGTCGAAGGCCACGTCGTATACGAAAGTTAGCCCGCTGGCTGTATAATAGTGCCAGCCGTTCCAGAATCCCTTTGGTTATGAACCCCTTGCTTGACTTTTCGGGCCTTCCGCGCTTTTCGGAAATTTCGCCCCAGCATGTAGGACCCGCTGTGGATGAGTTGCTGAAGGAAAACCGCGCGTTGATCAGCCAGCTGCTGAGTGATAGCGCGCCAGCGACCTGGGACAATTTCGTACAGCCGCTGGAGGACGCCAATGAGCGTCTGAGCCGGGCGTGGGGGCAGGTGACGCATTTGAACGCGGTGATGAACTGCCCAGAGCTGCGCGAAGCCTACAACGCCCATCGCCCGAAGATCACCCAGTACCACTCCGAGCTTGCGCAAAACCAGGGCTTATACGAAAAATTCAAGGCGATCAAAGCCGCGGGCGGGTTTGGCCATTTGAGCCGCGCACAGCGACAGATTGTGGAAAACGAACTGCGGGATTTTCGCCTAGGCGGGGCCGAACTGACGCAGGACAAAAAGGCGCGCTTTCTGCAAATTCAGGAAGAGCTAGCGAAGCTGTACGCCAGATTTGAGGAAAATCTGCTTGACGCCACGAATGATTTTGCACTGTACGTCACAAACCGTGCCGAGCTTGCGGGGCTGCCAGATGATGTTCTGCAGGCTGCGCAGGAAGCGGCCGCACTCGATGCCAGCCCCGGCTGGAAACTTACCTTGCACGCGCCATCCTGGATACCGGCGATGAAGTACGCGGAAAACCGCACGCTGCGCGAAACGCTCTACCGCGCCTATGTCACCCGTGCCTCCGAGTTTGGCAAGCCCGAGTGGGATAACACGCCGTTGATTCCGCAAATTCTCCGGCTGCGGCAGGAGAAAGCCAGCTTGCTGGGTTTCCGCTGCTACGCCGAAGTGTCGCTTACCCGGAAAATGGTAAAGTCGCCGCTCGAGGTACTCGATTTTCTCGCTGAGCTTGGATCAAAAGCAAAACCCCATGCAGAGCGCGATTACCAGGAACTTAGGGAATATGCGCGTAGCGAGCTCAAAATTGAAGATTTTCAGGCTTGGGATGTCCCGTTTGCTTCGGAAAAATTGCGTGCGGAGCGCTACGCGTTTTCTGATCAGGAAATCAAGCAGTATTTCCCCGAGTCCCAAGTTTTGCTCGGCATGTTCAGGCTGGTTGAAGCGCTGTATAGCATCTCCATCAGTCAGGGGCGGGCCCCGGTTTGGAATCCCGATGTACGCTTTTTCGACATCCGCGATATGTGCGGCAATCTGATCGGCCAGTTTTACGCAGATCTCTATGCACGGCCTTCCAAACGTAGCGGTGCATGGATGGACGAAGCTATCGCGCGCAGGCGCACAAATTCTGGAATTCAAATTCCGGTTGCTTATCTGAATTGCAATTTTTCTTCCCCCGTTGGCGGCAGGCCTGCGCTTTTCACCCACGACGAGGTAATCACGCTATTCCACGAATTCGGCCACGGACTGCACCATTTGCTAACCAGCGTAGATCAGCTTGGTGTTTCGGGTATCAACGGCGTGGAGTGGGATGCAGTGGAATTGCCCAGCCAGTTCATGGAAAATTTCTGCTGGGAATGGGAAGTGCTGAAGCATTTGACTCGTCACATACATAGCAGCACGCCTCTGTCGCGATCTCTATACGACAAAATACTTGCGGCCAAGAACTTCCAAAGCGGAATGCAGACGGTGCGCCAGCTAGAATTCGCGCTGTTTGATATGCACTTGCATCATGACTTCGATCCCCACGGGGATAAAACCATGTCGCAGTTGCTTGATGAAATCCGCAGCCAGGTAGCAGTGGTGATTCCGCCCGAGTACAATCGTTTTCCCAACAATTTTTCCCATATATTTGCCGGCGGCTACGCTGCAGGTTACTACAGCTACAAATGGGCGGAAGTGCTATCGGCGGATGCCTACAGCCTGTTCGAGGAAAATGGCGTGGTCAACCAGGATATAGGTCGCCGCTTCCGAGACGAAATTCTAAGTGTCGGCGGCAGCCGGCCGGCACTCGAATCTTTTGTCGCTTTCCGGGGACGCAGACCGCAAATCGATGCGCTGTTGCGGCACAACGGCATGGCCGGTGTTCCACATTGAAGCCGACCAAATTAGAGTTTCCCCAGCGTAGCAACAGGCGATGAAACTGCGGATCTGGATTTGTGCACTGCTGTTTTTGTCCGGCACCTGCTTGGCTGGACCTCTTTTTCGCTGGGTAGACAGTAACGGCACGGTGCATTATTCGGATCAGGCTCCGCCGCCATCAGCACAGGATATTCAGGAAAAAAGACTGGGAGCGAATGTCATTGAAGGCAACCCGTCGTACGAACTGGAACGGGCAATCAAATATTTTCCTGTGACGCTGTATACCACTGACTGCGGTAGTGATTGCAACAAGGCGCGCCAGCTGTTGAATAAACGCGGCGTGCCGTACAAGGAGAAAAACCCGAGCAAGCAGCGCGAAAGCGCCGACGCGCTAAAAAAAATTGCTGGAGATCTCGTGGTGCCGGTGCTGGTAGTGGGCGACTCTCAGAATCTCAAGGGGTTTAACGAGAACGCCTGGAACAATGCGCTGGATGCCGCCGGATATCCCAAGGCTTCAATTCCTGCTCCGGAAGTACCCAAGGCGGAAACAAGACCCGCGGCGAATACGCCGGCACCGCCAAGCATGTCGGTCACCCCTCCCGCACCGAAATCAAATTATTAGTTTGCATGCGGCTTGCCGCTTGGAACGTCAATTCGCTGAAAATCCGTCTGCCGCAGGTGGTGGACTGGCTTTCATCTGCCCGGCCCGACGTGCTGTGCCTGCAGGAAACCAAGATCGAAGACGATACGTTTCCTCTAGCGGAAATCAGATCGGCCGGCTATCAGGCCATATATTCAGGTCAAAAAACCTACAATGGGGTCGCCATCCTAAGCAAACAGCATGGGAAGGAAACCGTTACCGCGATTCCCGAGTTCAACGATGCCCAAAAACGCGTGCTCGCCGCCACAATTGAGAATGTGCGGGTAATTTGCGTTTACGCACCCAATGGACAAAGCGTGGATTCGGATAAGTACCGTTATAAGCTGGAATGGTTTGCGGCATTTAACAATTGGCTGAAAGCCGAACTCACCCGCTATCCGCAGCTTGCGGTACTTGGGGATTTGAACATTGCACCTGAAGACCGTGATGTATACGACCCGCAGGCTTGGGAGGGGAATGTCCTAGTCAGTCCGAAGGAACGCGAGGCTTTTCGCGAGCTGCTCAACGTGGGTTTAAAAGACAGTTTCCGCCTTTTTGATCAACCCGAGAAATCGTTCAGCTGGTGGGATTATCGCCTTGGCGCTTTCCGCCGCAACCTAGGGTTGCGCATCGACCATATTTTGCTCAGCAGCGCGCTGGCCCCCTACTGCAAATCCAGCACCATTGACATCAAGCCGCGCCTCGCTGGGCGCCCCTCCGACCATGCTCCGGTACTGGCGGAAATTTAACTGGACATTTAATCGGGTTTCTCGGGCCGGTCTTCGAGCCCGAGTTCCTGGATCTTGCGGGTCAAGGTATTGCGACCCAGCCCAAGAAGGCTTGCCGCCTCGATTCGCCGTCCGCCAGTATGGGCGAGCGCCCTGCCAATCAGCGCTTTTTCAAACTGGCGCGTAAGCTCGTCCATGATTCCCTGCTCGCCTCGGTTAAGCGCGCGCTCTACTTCCTTTTGCAGCGCGCTAAGCCAATCCACCTCCTGAACCGGGCCTTCAGCACGCAAATCGGCAGGCAGGTCCCTGATTTCGACGTTTTGCCCGGGCGCCATAACGGTCAACCAGTGGCAAAGGTTTTCCAGTTGCCGCACGTTGCCCGGAAAATCCTGGGTAGAAAGAAATTTCATAGCGTCAATTGACAGTCGCTTTGTTTCCACCCCTAGGTCCTTTGCGCTTTTCTGCAGAAAATGTTTGGCTAATATCGGAATGTCTTCTCGGCGCTCACGTAAAGACGGCAGGCGCAGCCTGATCACGTTGATACGGTGATACAAGTCTTCGCGAAACAATCCCTGTTTAATTTTCAGTTCCAAATCCTGATGGGTTGCTGCGATGACCCGCACATTGGCCTTTATCGGCTGGTGGCCGCCAACGCGATAGAACTGGCCTTCGGATAGCACGCGCAGCAAACGGGTCTGCAAGTCAGGCGGCATGTCGCCGATTTCGTCGAGAAATAGCGTGCCGCCTTCGGCCTGCTCGAAGCGCCCACGGCGCATGCTTTGCGCTCCGGTAAAAGCGCCCCGCTCATGCCCGAAGAGTTCGGACTCGAGCAAATCCTTGGGAATAGCGGCAGTGTTTATGGCGATGAACGGACGGGTCGCGCGCGGGCCGTGGCGATGCAGTGCGCGCGCTACCAGTTCCTTGCCGGTTCCCGATTCACCCGTAATCAACACGGTAGCCTGCGACTGGCTCAGCCTGCCGATAGCGCGAAATACCTCCTGCATCGATGCTGCCTGTCCGAGGATTTCCGGCACGGCTGTGTCAGATTCAGTTTCATCCTCCCCGCGCAGACTTTGGTGCATGGCACGCCGAATCAGCTCCACGGCGTGGTCCACGTCGAAAGGCTTAGCGAGATATTCGAAAGCGCCACCGCGGAACGCCGCCACCGCGCTTTCCAAATCGGAATAGGCGGTCATAATGATGACCGGAACCTGCGGATAGCGCTCTTTGAGACTCTGCAGCAATTCCAGGCCTGATGAGCCCGGCATGCGGATGTCGGTCACCACTACTTGCGGCGGAGCTGCGGCCAGTTCCGCCATTGCCTCGGGTGCTGCAGCAAAAATTTTGAAAGCGATGCCTTCGCGCGTGAGTGCTTTTTCAAATACCCAGCGGATGGAACGGTCGTCGTCTATAATCCATACGGGTCTCATTAATCCGACTCCGCATGTGCAGTGCTGTCTTCGGCAAGTGGCAGGAGCAATGTGAAGCAGGTACGCCCCGGCCGGCTTTCGCATTCGATAATACCATGGTGCTGGTTGACGAAAGTCTGGGCAATGGTGAGGCCTAGGCCGCTGCCGCCTTCCCTACCTGAAACCAAG
This sequence comes from Burkholderiales bacterium, assembly GCA_035624615.1. Lineage (GTDB taxonomy): Bacteria > Pseudomonadota > Gammaproteobacteria > Burkholderiales > JAHFRG01 > JAHFRG01. The sequence goes on from DASPRE010000093.1 coordinate 48,718, forward strand.
GGGTAAAAAATCTTTTCGCGAATCGCCTCAGGTACACCCGGGCCGTTGTCGATGATCTGCACCATCAGCGCGTGCCGGTAGCGTTTCTTCGCCAGCGTTATCTGCCTTACCACACGCGTGCGTAGCGTGATTCTACCCTTGCCCTGCAGTGCTTGTGCCGCGTTGCGCATGATGTTCAGCGCCGCCTGAGTCAGCTGCTCGCGATCGCCCGTGAGTGTCGGCAGGCTGCTGTCGTAATCCCGCTCGATTTCAATGCCGTGCGGGTATTCTGCAAGCAGCAGCGTTTTTACTTGCTCAAGGACTTCGTGGATGTTGATTTCGGCAAGCTGCGGCGGACGGTGTGGTGCGAGCAAACGATCCATGAGCACTTGCAGCCGATCGGCTTCCTTGATGATGACCTGAGTGTATTCATACAGTACCGGCCGCTCAAGTTCGCGCTCAAGCAATTGCGCCGCGCCGCGGATACCGCCCAGCGGGTTTTTTATTTCGTGGGCCAGGTTAAGCAGTAGCTCGCGATTTGCCTGTTGCTGATCCAGCATGCGCTCTTCTTTGGCAATTTTCAGCTGCTTGTCCATTTGCCTGAACTCCAGCAGCACGCGCGCGTCCCTTGTTTCCAGCGGAGTCACTGCGCAGCTCAAACGCAGCTCGGGGCGGCCGATTGCCGCAAGCCTCAGATCGTGTTCAATATAACTGCAATTATTGGCGAGCGCATAATCGACGGCGGTCAACAAAGTGCCCGTGTCAAAAAATACATCGTTGAGTGATCGGCCCGCCATACTTCTGCTGCTCAACTCAAATAGATTTTCTGCCGCGGGATTGGCGTATTTCATCAGCAAATCCTCGTCAAGGAGAATCACTGCAGCAGCAAGCAGTTCAAAGCCGTGGAAAGCAGCAGGTATCATGAAGTTGCGGATCGGTCACGAAAGGGTATCGGCAACGCGCGCCAGAGTAAATGGCTGCGCGTGACACCGGGAAGAAGGAGAGCGGTAGTGCCCGATTTCGTCCAACGTGCAGGGGCTATTGAGGCATGGAATGCGCTGGATTATTTTCGGGCCTCTCGGGCAATCGCCTATTTTAATCCCGCGAGTTCCTCTTTCAACGCATCGACGTTTTTCTGGTGCTTGTCAACCTCATCCTTAAACGGCTGTACGCGTTCCAGATATCTCTGATAGTTGCGCTCGCTGCCCAGACGCGTCGATTCGGCTTCTGCGAGCGCTTTCTTGGCTTCTTCGAGCTGCGCCATTTCCTGCGATAACTCATTTTCTAGAATTTGGCGGCGTACTTCGTCGCGGCTTTTTTGCGTTTCAGCGTCAACTTTGGGGAAATTGCCAGAGGTCTCGGCACCGGGTTTGCCCGAAGGCACCGTGTTGAGCGGCTCAAGGTTCAGTTTCTGCGCACCTTTGCTCGGAACATTGGAATAGGTGACCCGGCCATCCTCATCCACTTTCTTGTAGATGTCGGCCTTGGCATGCACGAACCCAAGCATCAGCATCACCGCTAATACGGCTCTCATGGCCTCACCGCTTTTCCGGGTGATTGAGGAGCTGCAGCATTTTAACTCTTTCGGCGCATTCTTCCGTACACAAATTAAGTGTAAGCCATGCTAGCAGAATTTTCAATGCAATCAACGCACCACACCCATAGTTGACCAACCAAAAAAACAGGGCGGATATTAATCCGCCCCGTTTAGCAAAGCTTTTTTCAGGCCGAAAAATCGATAAGCTATAGCCCGTCGCCTGGCGTTACGGCTGCAATTACAGGCTGTAGTACATGTCAAATTCCACCGGATGCGTGGTCATGCGGAAGCGCGTGACTTCTTCCATTTTAAGGGCAACATAGGCATCGAGCATGTCGTTGGAAAATACTCCGCCACGCGTCAAGAACTCACGGTCCTTGTTCAGGCAATCCAGCGCTTCATCGAGAGAGGCGCAGGGATGGGTAATCTTCTTCATTTCCTCGGGGGGCAGGTCATAGAGGTTCTTATCGACCGGATCTCCTGGGTGAATCTTTTTCTGGATGCCGTCCAAACCGGCCAACATCATAGCGCTAAACGCCAGATAAGGGTTGGTGGTCGGATCGGGGAAACGCACTTCGATGCGCCGTGATTTCGGATTGGAAACCAGAGGCACACGCACCGCTGCAGAACGATTGCGCGACGAATACGCGAGATTGATCGGCGCTTCGAATCCCGGAACCAGCCGCTTGTAGGAATTGGTGCCCGGATTGGTAATAGCATTTAATGCCCTGGCATGCTTGATGATGCCGCCAATGTAATAAAGCGCCAGTTCCGAAAGCCCTGCATACCCGTTGCCTGTGAAAAGATTCTTGCCATCCTTCGCCAGCGATTGGTGTACGTGCATTCCCGAGCCGTTGTCGCCCACGATCGGTTTGGGCATGAATGTCGCAGTTTTGCCGTAGGAGTGGGCAACGCTCCAAACGGTGTATTTGAGTATTTGCATCCAGTCGGCGCGCTTCACCAGCGACTCGTATCTGGTCCCCATTTCGTTTTGCCCCGCAGCTGCCACCTCGTGGTGGTGCACCTCGCACTCCACGCCTTGCTCTTCAAGCGCGAGCACCATGGCATTGCGAATATCATGCAGTGTGTCGGTCGGCGGTACCGGAAAGTAGCCTCCTTTTACCGGAGCCCGGTGTCCCGTGTTTCCGCCTTCGAACTCCTCGCCTGAAGACCAAGGCGCTTCTTCGGATTTAATCTTCACGAAACACCCGGACATGTCTACGTTCCAGGTTACCGAATCGAAAATAAAAAATTCAGGCTCGGGACCGAAATAAGCGGTATCAGCAATGCCCGTCGATTTCAAATAGGCCTCGGCGCGTTTGGCGATCGATCGAGGATCGCGGTCGTAACCTTTGCCCTCTGCAGGCTCAATCACGTCGCAGGTGATGTTAAGTACCGGCTCGTCCGTAAATGGATCCATGCGCGCAGTAGCAGGGTCCGGCAAAAGCACCATGTCGGAGGATTCAATGCTTCTCCACCCGGCGATTGACGAACCGTCGAAATAGTGGCCGTCGGTAAACTTGAGCTCGGTAAAAGCCTTCACAGGTACCGTGACATGCTGTTCCTTGCCGCGTGTGTCGGTAAAGCGCAGGTCCACAAACTTGACCTCTTTTTCCTTGATTATTTTGAATACATCAGCAGGCGACGCCATTTTTCTCTCCTAAAGATTGTAAAGTGCAGGGTATTTTTTAAACCGGGAATATCGGCAGACACCTGTTAGCATTAAATGTGCCATTGCCGGTAATGGGCAAGCTATTGTGCCATAAGTCATTCGTCGTTGAATAGCACAATAACTCGCACCAAAGTAGGACAAAAAAATGGCCGTTGCACCATTACTGTGCCGGCGGCTGAGCATGGTTTTTGTCCGGAGATCACGCCACCAAATCAGAGGGGGGTTAGGGGATTGCGGCTATAATGGGCGTACCGCCGATACCACGATTTAAAACTCATATGGGAACAGTTGACGAGATACTCAAAGCGGCAAAAGAACGCGCAACAGAAATGAATTTGCCTTACGCAGGTGCGCTTCTTCCGAGGGAAGCCTATTTGCTCATGACCGAAACAGCGAATGCCAAGCTGGTTGATGTGCGATCGTGCGCCGAATGGGATTGGGTCGGACGCGTGCCCGGCTGCGTGGAAATCGAATGGCTGGCTTACCCCAGCTCGCAGCCCAATCCCAATTTCCTCAACCAGCTCGAACAACAGGTGAAGCTGGATTCGCTGGTGATGTTCATATGCAGAAGCGGCCAACGCTCGCACCACGCCGCAATAATGGCAACCAAAGCTGGATACTCAAGTTGCTTTAACGTGCTGGAAGGTTTTGAAGGCGACAAGGACAGCCAACAGCACCGAAACACAATTGGCGGCTGGCGCGTGGCCGGATTGCCGTGGGTGCAAAGCTAGAATAGCCGGCATGCCCAGTTAGAACGCCAACCGTTTTATATTTCTTCGCTCGCAGGCCGCAGCAATCTGCCGGGTAATGTCAATCCGGCTATCAGTCCGGCTATTGCGGTCGCCGCAGCGGCTGATAGGAGTACCGGTGTCGCTGAAAAATGCTCGACTATAACACCGCCCGCAGCCGTCCCTGCGCTGATCCCGGCGAGCAGGCAAGTCGCCATCCAAGTGAAGCTTTCAGCGAGCATCGCGCGCGATGCCAGTCTTGAAATCAGGGTGGACGTTGCCGCCAGCACCACTGACATCGGCGCGCAGCCGAAAATGGCAACTATCGCGAACCAGTACATATTGTCAACCGGAACAAGCAATAGAATACCCCCAGCCATGGCCGCAAGCGCCAGTAGCAGTTGCCTAGTCACCGGCACCGCCCAATTGTGGCTGCCATAGATCAAAACACCAAGTGCACTACCCACGCTAGCCAGGCCCAATATCACCCCTGCCGCGGCCGGCGCGCCTCGATGCGTCGCGAAGCCTGTGACGCCGACTTCGAATAACCCAAAGGCTGTTGAATACATTATTGTGGCAATAAACAGAGCGAGAAGCGGCGAGTTATGCAGTGGCCCAAGCAGGCTGCGACTCAATTCGGGCACATGCAGCGTCCAGAGCTTCACTGCCGTGGAACGCAAGAAGACAAAACTTCCCAGCGCAGCGCAGCCCGCAGCAAACAGCACCGCACCCTCCGTGTAGTGCATCGCTACAAATACGGCAACCAAGTTAGGGCCGAGGATAAATATCGTCTCGATCAAAGCAGAATCCAGAGAATAAGCCGCTTGCAGCAGATCGTGGTCTTTCAGTAATTGCGGATAAAGCGCGCGCATGCAAACCGTAACCGGCGGCATGGCTGCGCCCGCAATAGCCGAACACGCGGCAATCCAGAACGACGGCGCGGATTGGGAAACGAGCAGCACAAGCGCAATAAGCGCAGCCGGGTACATTGCCGCGCTCACGCTTAAAACCGGCTTCGGCCCCAATCGGTCAATCAAGCGTCCAAGAATCGGCGCCAGCACCCCAAGTCCCAGAACGTAAAGGGCACTGATTACTCCCGCCAGGGTAAACGAACCAGTTTTTGACTGTACGAAAAGGAGGATCGCTAGCCCGGTAATGCTTATGGGAATCCGTCCGATTACCGAAGCCAGAAAGGCGTCGCCAAAATGCTGGGTGCGAAAAAGCTGTTGATAGCGCTGCAGCGAAATCAAGGCAAAACTTTCACCTGCGGTATAACGCGGTTCGCTGCCATTTTATCCCGCCGACCAGTTTACCAAGCCGCTGTAAGAAGTCGCCAATACCAGCAGACCGAATCCAATCCGGTACCAGGCAAACGCGCTGAAATCGTGGCTGCTGATGTAGCGCAATAGACCGCGCACCGCGTAAAACGCGCTCACGAACGAAGCCGCAAAGCCCACTGCGAACATCCCAAGATCGTTGCCGTTGAGCAAGTCCCGGTGTTCGTACAGTTCGTAAAATGTCGCGGCAAACATAACGGGAATCGCGAGAAAGAATGAAAACTCGGTTGCCGCGCGCCGCGACAGTCCGAAAAACAATCCGCCGATGATGGTCGCGCCCGAACGGGAAGTTCCGGGGATCAGCGCCAAACATTGAGCGAGGCCCACTTTAAGCGCATCTTGCCAGCGCATTTCGTCCACGTTCTGAATCCTGATATCGTGTTTCCTGCGCTCGGCCCAAAGAATCAACACCCCGCCGATGATAAATGCCAGCGCCACCGGGACCGCGTGGAACAGGTACTGTTTGATGGCCTTAATGAAGAGCAAACCGAGAATCGCCGCGGGGAGAAAAGCAACAAAAAGATTTACCAGGAAGCGTTGCGCGTCCAACCGTGAAAACAGCCCCGCCAAAACCTCGATGAGCTTCGCGCGGTATTCCCAGCACACCGCAAGGATCGCGGCAAGCTGGATGGCGATTTCAAACACTTTGCCTTTTTCGTCGTTGAAATCGAGTAGTTCGCCCGCGAGTATCAAGTGACCGGTGCTCGAAACCGGCAGGAATTCGGTCACGCCTTCGACCACGCCGAGAATGAATGCTTTGAGGAGCAGCAAGTCCATGTGTGAGATTATTGAATGAGCTGCGCGAGTTTAGCCTTGCTTCGCACCATAAACAAGCGCGACAGCAATCGATCGTGACTTTTTAGATGAGCGATTCGCTGCGATTCCGCTGTTAATGGAACGGCAGGTTAAATCAAACTGAGAACAAATTGCCTAGTCCCGCTCTACTGCTTCAGTTCTTCGCGGGTCAGTTCGCGCCGGTATTCCTTGAGCTTGGCCTTTATCTTCGCGGAATTCTCGGGGCCCATCCGGATCATAATTTTTTGTCCGGCCGATAGCGCCTCCAGCCCGGGGTCGGCAAATTCGTAAAACACCTTTGGCTGGACCAGCTTCACCGGCCCCTTCACGTCGGGTGCGGCAAGCAGATGGTCGATAACCTCGATCAACCGGTCGTTGAAATACCCGTTTGGATATCCCAGGTCTTTATACGCCTGTTGGAAAAGTGGATAAAAATGGACGTAGACCGCGACTAGCTTTTTGACATCCACTGTCTCCGTCAGCTGAACATAAGGCTTGTACCGCGCATAATTCGCGGGGTTGATAACGGCATTCTCTTCAGCTCCGGTTACAAGGAATTTTCCCTGCACCGGCTTGACAGGCATCAGCCGCTGCGAGACTTTTTCGCGCGGCAGATTATCGACTGTGACGACAATGCGCCGGATGATCTCATCCAGGAAAAAATACTTCGCAAAAACACTTCTCCCAAACAGACTCTCGAGTGCTTCGCGCATTGCCGAATCGCTCTCGCCGAGCGTAGGCAGCGGTTTCTCCCCCGCCTGTTCCTCAACGGGATACTGAATTTTCGGAGCGGGCTTGGTCTCCGGCATTGGCTTGGTTTCAACAGGTTGTGCGGGGGGTTGAGGCTGCGGCGCAGCCTCTTCTCTGAACCAGTGATAGTAAACAATGGCCGCAACGCCGATGAGCGCCACGACGGCAATTACCCACTTGATAGGATTTTTCATGAGCACGACTCCCGGCCGGATATTTTTGCTAAGAGTTTACCGCGTAGCAATTCGTTCCGCGAGTGGTCCAAAAATCAGGCACAGCTTGCTTGCAAATTAAGAAAAGCGGTCGGCGCCCGCATTATAAGCCTGCGGGGAAGAGCAAGGCTCAACGTATAATCGGCGCTTTCCGTGCTCCGAGTTAAGCTTGGTTAAAATGGCTTAATCACTGTAAGGAAAGGAAACCAATATGAAGCTTTACTACTACCCCGGGGCCTGCTCGATGGCCGCGCATATTGTGCTGCGCGAAGCGGGCTACAAATTCGACCTGGAAAAGGTGAATTTTGCCGCGATGAAAACTGCCGGCGGAGAGGATTTCTGGAAAATCAACCCGAAAGGCTATGTGCCCGCAGTTAAACTCGACGACGGGCAAATCCTCACTGAGGTCGGCGTTATCATCCAATACCTCGCGGACCAAAAACCGGGCTCCGGGCTCGCACCCAAAGCCGGCACCATGGAGCGCTACCGTTTGATGGAATGGTTGAACTTCATCGCGTCGGAAATTCACAAATCGCTCGGCGCGTTTTTCCATCCGCAGACGGCGCCGGAATGGAAGGAAAGACAGCTGGCACTGGTCAGCAAACGCTTCGATTACCTCGTGTCAGCGCTCGACGGCAACGAATTCGTAATGGGAAACAAATTCACGGTGGCCGATGCGTACTTGTTCACGGTGCTCAACTGGGCCCGCTTTCACAAAATCGACATCAGCAAATGGCCCAAGATCAAGGACTACCTGGCGAAAATTATCGAGCGTCCCGCGGTCCGGGAATCGATGAAAGCAGAAGGACTGATCAAGTAAAACAAAAAGCCGGCCCGTCGGCCGGCTTTTCGAGCTATCAGTTCAATCAGATCGCGCCCGGCTTACGATTTAGCTCGCGCACCATTTGTTTCAAGTTTTCTTGCATTTCGTCGAGGAGCAGCGAGCCGACCAGCGCGCCACGCGCCTGCAGGGACTGGCCGAAAGCGTCCAGTTTCTTTTTCAGACGTTCGGACGGTTCGACATGTTTTCCGGCCAGGTTGCCGCGAATTACGGCGAAAAACTCGTCCACGTCTTGTTCGGTGAATTGGCCGCGAAGGATATTTTCCGGTGTAAGCAGCTGCTCGATAACCGGGTCTACATTGCCAACCGGCTCTGTGGAATCAGCCCGGGACGGGCCGGAAACAAAAAGTGCCGTCAGCATTGCCGGGATCAAATAGGTCGCTCGCATGATGACCTCCGCGCTTTGATTAACAACGCCAAATCATGAATGTGACGCTGATAAAATACAGTCTACTCCAATTGCCGGCAATGCGCAGCGATTAATGTGGTGGCTGCGGCATCGGTTCGCTGTTGATGAGCGCAACCCAGCCGCGCGTGAGGCGGTAAATCACCCAGAGTCCGACGATGACCGCCAGCACCCATCCAAACGGGATGCCGATGACACTGATGAAAAGCAGCGCCACGAGCATAACCCACAGCAGCGCATACCAGAACGTTCTTAATTGCCAGCCGAAGTGTGAATCAAGATAAGTGCTGCGCACATCCGAGCGCCTTGCGTAATTGATAATGACCGCGATAATGGAAGGCCAGCCGGTGAGAAACGCAGTCACGATGAAGACTGGCCCTAGCGCCCCCATGAGCGCGCTGAAGGCGTGCAAACCATACATGACGTGGGTCAACGTCACCAGTCCCTCGGTGGGTTTTTGTTCCGACGTGATGATTTCAACGTCCGGCATAATCCCAAATCCCGAGAGAGAACTGTGCCTCCTGTTGCTCAGTGCCCGCTCACCAGCTTGTAATCCTTAGGCACTGAAAACAGGCTGTCGTGCACCGGCGCGGTCTTAAGCGTCTTCACCTCGATGGTAAATGACAAGATCGGACCGGTTGGCGCGCTGGCGCTGTCTTTCGATGCACAAGCGTTGCCCTCCATGCTCCAGTCGACATGCGTCGAAATGGGATGACCCTTGATTTTCTCCAGCTCGCGCCCCGCTTTCACCAAGGCGTCGCGGTCTGAGGCGCTAAGACCGCTGGAGAGGTAGCCCTGCATCATACGTGCCACTTCGGGCGGCAGTACATCCAATGGTTTTTTCGCAGCGACGCGCTGAGCGCGAGGCGCGTTGGCAGCGTACGCTTTGTCGAAGGCTTCTTCAATGCCCAAGGCCTTGCGCATGTCAGCAGTGAGCGGGGTAGTCCAGAGCTCGATGTTGAGCGTGCTCGTCGTCTTGCGCTTGGTGTTGTCCTGCAGCGTGACCAGCCACACGATTTTGTACTGTTCGGAACTAAAACCATTGATATCGCTCTTCTCGCCCGTCGGCTTCACAGTATAGCTTGCATTCGCGATCTTCATTGTGCAGCCGGATTCGGTTTTCGCTTTCGGCTCCGAGGATTTTTTCTCCTCCGCTTCTCGCTCTTTCGCGCCAAGAACGGGACAACCGTGCACCGGGCATTCGCTGTATTCCTTCCTGCTGTTGTTGAGCGTCCAGCGCAAATTTCGGTCGAGCCGCTGGATTTCGGTGTTGTCCTGCGCCAGGAAAAGGTTTGAGACCACCGCAAAGGTGCCTGTGCCTTTCATGGTGTTATCCTCGCGGCGCATGTTGCCGCGCACGTAGCGCTTATCCGTGCTCTCGAAAGGCGAAAACCCCATGACACCGCCGTTGGTAACATGGGTTTCGAAGACTGCGGTCGAGCTGGTCGGGCTCGTGTCGGGTTCCGGCGCTTTCTGCGGCGTCATGCTTGAGCAGGCCGCGACGCCGGCGACGAGTGCAATGACGAAAGCTTTGCGCATCATGGGCTATCCTCCCGGGGTTAGTCGTAGTGCCACTCCGCTGCCGAACCTTACCGACGCTAACATGACTCTAAGGAGAAAACAACGCAACAGCTCACTTTTTCCCGCATAACATTCGAACCAGGCGAGTTCCGCCTGAGTGGAAATTGCGCTAACAAGAAAGGCCGGTTGGTCGGCTAGAAATGAGCGCAATGCGTTAAACTGATTGCAATGATTCATTTCTTTTTACGGCGGCTCTTCTAACGTGAAATCCTGGGCAATACCGCATGCCATACTGATTCCGCTCATCGTCGCCTGCGCCCTGTTCATGGAGAACATGGATTCGACGGTGATCGCGACTGCTTTGCCGGCCATCGCCAGGGATATCGGGGAAAATCCGCTCGCGCTCAAGCTTGCGCTTACCTCTTATCTTGTAAGCCTCGCGGTTTTCATTCCAATCAGCGGCTGGATGGCCGATCGCTTCGGTTCGCGCAGCGTCTTCGCGGCCGCAATCATCGTATTCACGGGCGGATCGCTGCTCTGCGCAGGTTCAAGCACGCTCGCGGAATTCGTCGTTGCGCGCTTCCTGCAAGGTATGGGCGGCGCGATGATGGTGCCGGTAGGCCGCCTCGTGTTGCTGCGCTCCGTACCCAAAAACGAGCTCGTCGCCGCGCTCAACTATATTACTATCCCGGCGCTGCTCGGCCCAGTCATTGGGCCGCCTCTGGGCGGCATGATCACGCTGTATTTCCACTGGCGCTGGATATTTTTGATCAATGTGCCGATCAGCGTCATCGGTCTTTATCTCGTGCTGCGCCATATCCCGAATCTTCGCGAGCCGGATCTGCCGCCTCTGGATGTCCGCGGCTTTTTGCTTTCGGGAATCGGGCTGTCCGTATTGATGCTCGGTCTCTCAGCACTTGGTGGCCATTTGTTATCCGGGGAAATCTCGACCGCCTGCATCGGGCTTGGAGCACTAATACTTTGGATCTATGTGTGGAATGCACTGCGCAATCCGCACCCCTTGATTAACTTCGCGTTGCTAAAGCTACCCACGTTTCATACCGGTGTGGTGGGCGGCGGCTTGTTTCGCGTCGGCGTCGGAGCGACCCCATTTCTGCTGCCGCTGCTCCTGCAAATTGGCTTTGGACTTGATCCGCTGCATTCCGGTTTGCTGACCGCCGCCGCAGCCGTGGGCGCATTATTCATGAAAACCCTCACAACCGCGATCCTCAGACGCTACGGATTCCGTAGCGTGCTTACACTGAATGCTGTTGCAAGCTCCGCTGTTTTAGCCGCGTACGGATTATTTACCGCGGCCACGCCGCATTTCATCATCATCGCCATACTGCTTTTCGGCGGCTGCCTGCGCTCGCTGCAGTTTACCGCGCTTGGCGCGATTTCCTACGCCGATGTCGATCGGGAAGCGATGAGCCAGGCAACGAGCTTCTCGAGCATGGCACAGCAGCTCACGCAGAGCCTGGGCGTGGCGGTCGGCGCCTACGCTCTACAGCTGTCAAGTCTCCTGCAGGGCCATCAAACGATTTCTGCGTCCGATTTTTGGCCGGCTTTTCTTGCAGTCGCAATTATTTCCTCAGTTTCACTTTTTATACACGCAGAGCTCCCGCCCGGTGCCGGCAGCGAAGTATCAGGGCACACGAAGTCGCAAGCGCAGCGCGCGGTGAAATCGGAAGGATTGATAAAGTAGTTGGCGCTTGGACATCGCTGGTCAAAATTACGTAAGCCATCATAACTTTTTTAGCTCGTTCTATTGGTGAACGCTTTAACGGGCAGCTGGGGTCAAGAGAAAATTAAGCTGTAAAATATTCCCAAACTCGCGCTCTTGAGGCAAAGGAGGAGATATGCTGAAAAAAATGGCGCTGGGGCTGTTGGTCTGCTGCGCCGCGATGGCGAGTAACGCATCGGCGGAAGAAGTAGTCCGATTAGGCAATTTAAAATTTGCTCACTACGGCGCAGTTTCTTACATGAAGGAGATCGCGCCTAAATACGGAATCAAGATCGAAGAGCGCATGTTCGCGAAAGGAATCGACATCTTGCCTGCCATTGTGGCGGGCGAAATCGATGCCGCCGCCAGCGCGCTGGATGCAGCAATTGCCGGTCGCGCCCAGGGCGTTCCGATATACGCGGTTGCCGGATTCGCCAAGGGCGGGGCGCGCATCGTCGCTCGAAGCGACCTTCCGATCAAAACAGTCGCCGACTTAAAAGGCAAGAAAGTGGGAGTAGCGCGCGGCGGCGCACACGAGTTGCTGCTCTTCGCCGAGTTGGGCAAAGCGGGACTGACCTGGTCGGAAAAACCCGGCCAAGACGTGCAGATCGTCTATCTTGCGTATGCTGATCTCAACCAGGCGCTGCTTGGCAAAGACATCGACGCCATGTGCCAGTCCGAACCGCAGTCCTCGCAAGCCATTAACAAGGGCTTTGGCAAAGAAGTAATCAAGCCCTATGACACGCCCATGGGCGAGCCGATCCGTTCCCTGGTCATTACTGAAAAGCTTTACAAGGACCGCCCGGAAGTTGCGCAGAAATTGCTCAATGTGTTCGTCGAGGCGACCGCGCTTTTCATCGCGAAACCTGATCTTGCGGAGAAATACGTGCGCGAGCAGATGTTCAAGAATCAGATCACCTCGCAGGACTTCAAGGATGCGATCGCCAATTCGCCGTACACCTACGGTCTCACGGTAGAGCACGTACAAATCACCACTGATCTGATGCTGAAGTACGGCGTGGGCAAGCTGGGAACCAGTGCGCCGCCGGCGAAGGATTGGGTGAAACTGGACTTGCTGGATAAAGCCAAGGCTTCATTGCACGTGAAGTAGCGCCGCTCATGGGAGCAGGTTCTTTAAGGGCCGTTCTGAAGCTCGCAAGGGGAATCGTCATTCCCGTTGTCGTTGTGGTTTTGTGGCAATTGCTGGCGATGAGCGGCTGGATCAATCCGCAAATATTGCCCGCGCCTTCGCAGGTGGCTGTCAAGTGGTGGGATTATCTGAGCCCCACGGCTCCTTACACCACCGGCAGCTATGCCTCGTGGCTCGTATCAGGCGAACTGCCGCATGATGCCTTCGCAAGCCTTTCCCGGGTATTGGGCGGGTTTCTGATCGGCACACTGCTCGCGCTGCCACTGGGTTTGCTGATGGGCACCAGCAACCGCTTTTACGGCTTGTTCAATCCGCTGGTGCAGGTGCTGCGTCCCATTCCACCCATCGCTTATATTCCGCTCGCCATCCTGTGGTTCGGTCTGGGAAACCCGCCCGCTTTTTTCCTGATCAGCATCGGCGCTTTTTTTCCGGTATTGATGAACACCATCGCCGGCGTGCGGCACGTTGACGGAATCTATCTGCGCGCCGCGCGCAATTTGGGCGCGGGGCAAATGACGCTGTTCAGGCGAGTGATCGTGCCAGCGGCGATGCCTTACATTTTGACAGGGATGCGCATCGGGATCGGCACTGCCTTCATCGTGGTGATCGTCGCGGAGATGATCGCGGTCAACAACGGTCTGGGCTACCGCATCACCGAGGCGCGCGAGTACCTGTGGTCGGACAAAATCATCGCGGGAATGTTCACCATCGGCCTGCTCGGACTGGGTATCGACTTCTTCATGACCGGCCTGAACAATTGGCTGCTCAAGTGGCACCGCGGCATCGAGCAAAATTAGCGGACCATGGCGTTCATCCATATTGAAAACGTCGGCAAGCGTTTTCCCGTTCCTGGCGGTGAAGTGGTCGCGCTGAAAAGCATCAACCTGGATGTTGCCGAAGGCGAGTTCGTTTGCCTGCTGGGGCCGTCTGGCTGCGGTAAATCCACGCTTCTAAATGCTATCGCTGGGTTCTCGCCGCCCACCGACGGCAGCATTGCAATCAACGGAAAGACCGATGCCACCCGCTTTCCCGGCCCTGACCGTGGAATGGTATTTCAGGAATACGCCTTGTTTCCCTGGATGACGGTAGCCCAGAACGTCGGCTTTGGCCTCGAGATCAAACATCTTCCCAAAGCTGCAATCGACGCGAAGGTCGACATGCTGCTGCGCAAATTCAACCTGTACGAGTTCCGGGAGCGATTTCCCAAAGATCTTTCAGGCGGCATGTGCCAGCGTGTAGCGATTGCCCGGGTGCTGGCGCTGGATTCCCCGGTGATGTTGATGGATGAGCCATTCGGCGCGCTCGATGCTCTGACTCGCCACACCTTGCAGGACGAATTGCTGCGCATCTGGGATGAGTTCCGCAAGACCATCATTTTCGTCACCCACAGCATTGAGGAATCGATTTACCTCGCGGACCGTGTTGCGGTGATGACCTATCGGCCTGGAACCATCAAGCGCGAACTGCGCATCGCGCTCCCGCGCCCCCGCGATACTGCAAGCGCTGAATTCAACGAGCTAAAAAGGGAAGTCGCGAAATTGGTGATGGAAGAACAAATGCGCCATACCGAGACCGAGATCAAAGGCTATGGCGCCGACTAGCGCCGCCGCAAGAAGCCTGCAAACTCGCTAATCCTGCCTAGCTCCACATCTCGCGCAGCCTTGATGCCACATCCACTGGCGTTCCCGGCGCCGCTCCAATGGAGGCCTCGGTTCCCTCAGGCCAGGCCAGTTCGTTGAAGCAAGCCATGACCTCGGGGGTCATGAACCGGCTGCGCGCACCGTAAACATGCCGGTCACCCATTCGCGACTGTTGAGCGACGTAGAATTTGAGCGGCACGATGAGGTGAAGCTCGGTCTTCGCCCGCGTCATCGCCACATACAGCAAGCGCCGCTCCTCCTCGATCTGCTCGGGTTTTCCCGCAGCGAATTCGTTCGGGAAGTTGCCGTCAGTCACGTTCAGCAGATAGACCGCCTCCCACTCCTGCCCTTTTGCCGAATGGACGGTAGAAAGCACCAAGTAATCTTCATCAAGCAACGGCTCGCCGGCGAGGTCGGAAGTCGCAGCAGGCGGATCGAGCGCCATCTCGGTGAGAAATGTTTGCCTCTTCTCATAGGTTTCCGCGATCCGTTCCAATTGAACAAGGTCGCCAGCGCGTACCTCGGCCGAGTCGTACTTGCGCTCCAGCACCGGCGCGTACCACTCGCGCACACGCTGCATTTGTCCCGGCCAAGGGGTTTGCGCGTCGCCGAGAAAACGCATCAGCGCGTCGAACTCCGAAGAATGAGTTTTGAGTGTCTTCCAGGAATAGTCTTGCGCTTGAAAAGAGCCGAAGATTTTTTCCGTCCGCCCGGGACCCACGCCGGGCAATAGCTGGAGCGCCCTCCAGGCAGCAACGCGGTTCTTCGGGTTATCCGCCCAACGCAGCACCGCGAGCGCGTCTTTTACATGTGCCGCTTCGAGAAACTTGAGGCCCCCGTATTTCACGTAGGGAATGCTCCGGCGTACCAGCTCGAGCTCCAGCATGTCCGAGTGGTACGAAGAGCGGAAAAGCACCGCTTGCCGGTTTAGCTCCACTCCTTCTTCGCGCGCTTCCAGAACTCGCGTAACGACATACTGCGCCTGTGCAACATCGTCTGCCACCGTGACATAGCGTGGCCTTTCGCCTCTCCGGTCTTTCGAATAAAGGTTTTTGCCTGCCAGGGCATTCGCCGCGTCCAGCACTTCCTGGGTTGAGCGGTAGTTTTCCTCCAGCGGGACTACAGACGCACCGAAACGCGCTTGGAACGAGCGGATGTTCTCCACGGTCGCTGCGCGGAATGAATAGATCGCTTGCGCATCGTCTCCCACTACCGTGAGCCCCGTCCCATCCGGGCGCAGCCGCGCGAGGATCTCCGCCTGAATGAAATTGGTGTCCTGGTACTCGTCTACCAGCACATGGTCCCACGCCGCGTTGATCTCGCGTGCCAGCGCATCGTCTGCCATCATGGTGTGCCAGTAAAGCAGCAGGTCGTCGTAGTCCAGCGCCTGGTTGGAGAGCTTGCGCTCGACAAAGGCGCCGAACAGCCGCTTTAATTCGTCCTCCCATTGCGCGCACCA
>DASPRE010000100.1:0-14647 GCA_035624615.1 Burkholderiales bacterium
CTGTGCTTTCATTAAAATCCGTGAACCGCTTTGCGAACGTCAATTCAGTTTTTCGATTCGCTAGGTTGCTTTCAAAACAGTCTCCCGAGGCGACGAGAACTGACTTAACATGGCAGGCAGATTCCCGGTGATCATTTGGTAATCCTTCATGCCTTTGCGAAACCTTTCGAGACTTTGCGACACTAAAGATGAAAATGCCAGGGTCGCGAGATATTGACTAATAAAAAGCCGCGATGCTATGAAGCGGGTGGGGTGCAATTGGTCGCGGGCTCGAATCTGGCGGACCTGAGAAGTTAGCCCCAGAAGGTTCCGAACGTGGAGCCTATTTCAATTCATTAGGCATGTCCCGCAGTGGCCGATGCAGTTACTGTCGATGAAAAGAGCATACAAACTGACGGCGGTTGCCGTAGCCTTGATCGCAGCACTGAGCCTGGCGGCCGTTTTTTATTTTGCTCCCCGCTTGGCAGCAATCGGTGCCGCCTATAAAGCGAAGATCCTGTGTTCCGGCGTTTTCGTGTCGGAGCGAGACCCTCAGTCGGTGCTCGACACCGACCTCTCGGGTGATGATCTAGCCGCTTTACGTTTTGTAGATACGCACACCGATCGCAACTTGCACACGGTCACCGCCGGTTTTTTTGGGTTGGTCAGACGAACCGCAGTATTTCAGGAAGGGCGCGGATGCACTGTTGTTTACGAAAATGTTGAACAACCATCCGCACGATCGGCCAGAATTTCCGGTGATGGAGTGCAACCAAAGCAGGGGAGTGAACCCGACACCGGGAAAGAGTCGCCGCCCCAGTTGAATATGGCTCGCTTGAACTCAGCTTTGGATTGGGCGTTTACCGAGCGCGACCCGGCCATTCCACGAAACACGCGTGCCGTAGTTGTTGTCTACGACGGTCATCTGGTAGCCGAACGCTACGCGGACGGTTTTACCAAACACACTGCCCTCATGGGCTGGTCGATGACCAAGAGCGTTATTAACGCATTAGTCGGCATCTTAGTCCAAGAAGGAAAAATTTCTCTTCGGGACCCGGTGCCAATAGCGGCGTGGAAAAGTCCTGATGATCCACGTCGGACGATCACGTGGGAACAACTTCTGCGCATGAATAGCGGCTTGGAGTTCGACGAGGATTACCGCAATCCTCTCGCCGACGTGACCTACATGCTGTTCGGCGTTCCCAATGCTGCGGCTTATGCCATTGCCAAGCCATTGGTGGCGGAACCAGGGTCGCACTGGAGCTATTCAAGCGGTACAACCAACATCATCTCTTCCGCACTCCGTCAAATTGTTGGTGATCCGGGCTACCCGGAGTTCCCGCGCCGCGCGCTTTTTGACCGGCTGGGGATGACCAATGCCGTGATGGAAAGCGACGCATCCGGAAATTTCGTGGGATCATCCTTCATGTATGCGACAGCGAACGATTGGGCGCGCTTTGGTTTGTTGTATCTTCGCGATGGCGTATGGTCCGGACAGCGCATCTTGCCGGAAGGCTGGGTGACATACACGCGCACGCCAACTTCGAATGCCCCGGACCAGAAGTATGGTGCGCATTTTTGGTTACGTGTTCCCAAGGAATTCCACTGCGGAGGCGGGGGGGATATGCTGCCCCCCGATGCCTTCCACGCCATTGGATACGAGGGGCAATTTGTCACAATCATCCCATCTCGAAAACTAGTGCTCGTTCGACTCGGGCTGACGCGGCGTCCTTGCGTTTGGGACCATCCGAAGTTTGTTCGTTTGGTGTTAGCGGCTATCCCGAATGGGACGCCTAATAACGTGGCGTCCAGCACCGGCGCGCGCCCGTTGGCTGTTCGTTAGTTGGGCGTTGCCCGAGTTCAATTGAATTCCAAGCACTGACTGGTGAATCCTTCCGGTAATTGCATTGCGCAGCTATGTCGTGTCTTAACTCCCCTGTCGGAAAATTGTAATATTTGTTTAATATTTCGGAGGGACAATTGGGGTGGGTAGGGTTTACCTACCTCCCTTTTAGGTTGCCCCCCTTTGCGCCCCGCCCTGGGGCATTTTTTTGGCCGCAAGTTGTTGGTGATTTTTGTTTTACCAATCTGAAAATTATTGGGAAAGTGTCCACAAAATTGTAATTCGGAAATACTTTCAGCAGCGCGTTAGCTAGACACATCGCGCGCAAATGGTGATAAGGCGGTTTCGCTGCTCGAAAGCACAGTCGCCGTTGCGAGAGTCGCAATTAATTTGCTTTCAAGCCCTCTTTATTAGTTCAGCGTCGTTTATCTAGCTGCGCTGATTTTCCGTTCCACGTTACGACGGCGCAGCGACATATTTTATTCAGGTCGGCCGCTGCGATAGTGCTTCACAAAGGAACGGCGACCGTTGCAAGATATTGATTAACAATCAGCAGCGATGTTAGGATGATTATTAGGTGCAAGTGGTCGCGAGTTTGAGTCTCTCAGCCCCGACCAGTTCAGGATTCAGAAGACAGAAAACGAGGGTCAGAAATCGAAACGTTGAGCTTTTTCCATTGGGTCGATTGTTTATCGCCCGCCCGCTTGCCCGCCTTCCGCCACTCTGCCTTCTCTTTGAAAAATGCGCATACTACTCAGCAACGATGACGGTTATTTCTCACCGGGGCTGGCGGTACTTGCCGAAAGCCTGTCTCGCACCGCAGAAGTAACAGTGGTAGCGCCGGAACGCGACAACAGCGGGGCAAGCAACTCGCTGACTCTGGATAGGCCGTTAAGCCTGCGTAAGTCCCATAACGGATTCTATTATGTTAACGGCACGCCTACTGATTGCGTGCATTTGGCGGTGACTGGCATGCTGGACAAGCTGCCTGACATAGTTATTTCGGGAATAAATGATGGTGCGAACATGGGTGATGACACGATTTATTCCGGAACCGTTGCGGCGGCCACCGAAGGTTTTTTGCTCGGCATTCCTTCACTTGCAGTGTCGCTGGTTGCCAGCTCCGGGGACAATTATGCCACTGCGGCAAGGGTCACGGTAGAAATCATCGGGCGTTTGAAAAAATATTCTTATGCGCAACCGCTATTGCTAAATGTCAATGTTCCGGATGTGACGTACGCCGAACTCAAAGGATTTGAGGTCACCCGTTTGGGCCGGCGCCATAAGGCGGAGCCGGTAGTGAAAACGCACAATCCGCGCGGCGAAACGGTGTACTGGGTTGGCGCGGCTGGAGGGGTGCAGGATGCAGGCAAGGGCACCGATTTCCACGCCGTCTTGCACCATAAAGTTTCCATTACACCTCTGCAAATCGACCTCACCCAATTTTCACAATTGGAAAGTCTCAGTAAATGGCTTGAGAATCTCTAGGATGAAGGCACACTATTTCGGAATCGGCATGACGTCACAACGCACGCGTGCGCGCATGGTGGAACGCTTGCGCAAGCAGGGCATTCGCGACGAAGTGGTCCTCACCGCCATAGCCGAAGTTCCGCGCCACATTTTTGTGGAAGAGGCCCTGGCCAGTCGCGCATATGAGGATGTGGCGCTGCCGCTGGGCTACGGGCAGACTATTTCCAGTCCATACACCGTGGCGCGCATGCTTGAGTTGCTTCGCGGCGGCAGGAAAATCCAGCGCGCACTTGAAATCGGCACCGGATGCGGCTATCAGGCGGCGATACTGTCACATCTTGCGCAAGAAGTGTACACGCTCGAGCGGGTGGTCCCGCTTGCGATCAAGGCGCGGGTGCGGCTACGCGATCTGGGCATCAATAATGTGCGAGTCAGGCAGGCCGATGGCTTCGCAGGTTTTCCCGATGCTGCGCCATTCGATTCGATCATTGTGGCGGCCGCAGCAACTCATGTGCCGCAGGCGCTGTTAGAGCAGCTCGCGGTTGGTGGTAGAATGGTGTTGCCGATGGGAGCGCATGAGCAGCATTTGCGGGTTGTCGAGCGCAATGCGCAAAGCTACAGTGAATCGGTTCTGGAAACGGTGAAGTTTGTTCCAATGCGGTCTGGGATGGAGTGATGAAGGCCACGACATCATCGTTTAAAGTGGGCCTACTGTTGGCGGTTAATTTCGTAACAGGCGGGTGCGTCAGCGAACATCCGGCACCAGTGACAGAAAAATCGCCCGCGGCTGTGCAGGCGGCGAAACCGGCAAAAGAGAAAGCGGTTGTCAAGCAGGTAGGCGGTGCACCGGCGGAGTTTTATACCGTGCAGAAAGGCGATACCTTGTACAGTATTGCGCTTGCGCATGACCTTGACTACCGGGAGCTTGCGCAATGGAACAATATTAGCGACCCCGCAACTGTCAGTGAAGGCCGACAGCTGCGGCTGGCACCGCCTTTGGAAACAGTAATCACAGCGCCGCTAATAACAACGCCGGGAGTTGAGGGCAAGCCGGTTGAGAACGTGGAAGGCAAACCTCTCCCTCCGCCCGGGATGGTGAAAACCGAACCTAAGGCAGTGAAACTGCCGTATTCCGATCAGGCGCTGGCGCAATTGCAGAAATTGGAAGCGCCGCGAAGCAAAAGCGAGCCATCTCCGGAAATAAAACCCGAGATTAAAACTGAAAACAAAATCGAGAGCAAAACCGAGAGCAAAACTGAAAATAAAATTCCTGGAGCGGCCGCCGGGGAAATTGACTGGGGTTGGCCCGCCGCCGGCAAGGTCGTTTCCGGTTTCAGTGAAACCGCCAACCTGAAAGGCGTGGATATTGCAGGCAAGCTGGGCGAGCCGGTGTTAGCCAGTGCACCCGGGAAAGTGGTGTATAGCGGCAGCGGCTTACGTGGTTACGGTAAACTAATAATCATCAAGCATAACGACACCTATTTAAGCGCCTATGCCCACAACAGCGAAATATTGGTAAAAGAAGGGCAAGCGGTAGTGAAAGGCCAGAAAATCGGGGAAATGGGAGATAGCGATGCCGATCAGGTCAAGTTGCATTTTGAAATTCGGCGCTTGGGCAAGCCGGTTGACCCGCTGAAATATTTACCCGCCAATAAGACATCATGAATAATTATTTGCTGGAAGACGAACCGCGGGAAGAGGGGCTCTCGCTGCGAGCCGAAGAACCCATCGCGGAAGTAGACCATTTCACCGCGGATGTACTTTCGGACGTAACACAGATTTACCTCAATGAAATCGGTCAAAATGAGTTATTGAGCGCCGAGGATGAGCTGCATTATGCGCGCCTTACCAAGCAAGGCGACTTCGAGGCGCGGCAGAAAATGATCAAGCACAATCTGCGGCTGGTGGTCAGCATCGCGAAGCATTATACGCACCGCGGCATGGCGCTCCTTGATTTAATAGAGGAGGGCAACCTGGGTTTGATCCACGCGCTGGAGAAGTTTGATCCGGAACGCGGTTTCCGTTTTTCCACCTACGCCACTTGGTGGATTCGGCAAAACGTAGAACGCGCAATAATGAATCAGTCGCGAACCATCCGCCTGCCGGTACATGTCATTAAGGAACTCAATGTTGTATTGCGCGCCTTGCGCCACCTTGAGACGCATTGCGAAAAAGAGCCGACGAGTGACGACGTGGCGCACCTCCTCGGTCTGGCGGTGGAGGAGGTGCGTCGCGTACTGGCGTACAACGAGCGCATGGCGTCGCTTGACGCGCCGCTGGAAATAGATCCCATGCTTTCGGTTGGCGAATCCATTCCGGATGAGCACAACCCCACCCCTGACCTCAAGCTTGAGCACACCGAGCTGGAGGCTTACGTTCAGGAATGGCTCAATCAGCTGAACGACAAGCAGCGGCGCGTGGTCGAACGTCGCTACGGATTAAATGGCTACGATATTTGCACACTGGAACAGCTCGCTGAGTACTTGAGCCTGACGCGCGAGCGGGTGCGTCAGATCCAGATCGAAGCGTTGCACAGTCTGCGCAAGATTTTGAAGCGCAGAGGCGTGTCTAAGGACATTTTGCTGTAGCGCTTTGAGTTGCAGCCTCTTTTGAAACTGCAACGCCGTACCAAAACATTACAACACGCTTTCAGGGTTCGAACGCGCGCACCAGTCGCGTCAGACGCCGCAGCGCCGTTTTGCTGGCCAACCCGCCGTAACGCAATGCAATATAAAGTTCGCTGATGGTGCCTATCGGCTCTGCTTGCTCAGGTTTGGCTTGCGCCATGCGCCGCGCATAGTCCAGCGGGCCCTCTGCAGGACTTCGCGGAAATCCCTTTTTCGCCAGCTTGCCGCAAAATTTGTAATAGAGCTTCTGCGCAGGGTCACTTGGCGCGGTTTTCAAGCGCCACAATATCATGCCGGCCAATCCCAGCATGATGAATCCTGATGCGGCGAGCAGCGCGATGGCCATGTTCTGCCAAGTCACATCGCTCATACCGAGTTGCGTCATAAATTGCACTTGGCGCTGCGGGGTGTAACCCAACACCCACTGGTTCCAGCTATTCGCCATTGAATCCCAGATGAAGCGCGCCTGGCGCAGCCACTGGTAGTCCTGTCGCACCAGAAGTGGCAGGGGGTCGGTTGCCGGCACCGCGGCCGCGATTCCAGCTTCCACGCGAAGCGGCGATACTGCAGCGGTGGGGTCAATGCGCACCCAGCCGCGCTCCTTCAGCCACACCTCTACCCACGCATGTGCATCGGCCTGGCGCACGATAAAATAGTCATCGATGGAGTTATACTCGCCCCCTTGATAACCGGTCACGATCCGCGCAGGAATTCCTGCGGCGCGCATTAAAAATGCGAAGCTCGAAGCATAGTGCTCGCAAAAGCCGCGCCTGGTGTCGAACAGGAATTCATCCACCGGATTTTCGCCAAGCAGCGGCGGCAGCATCGTGTAATAAAACTTTTCATTGCGGAAAAAATTCAGCGCCCGGTTAATGATGGTCATATTATCATTGGAGTCTTGGCGCCATGATTGCGCTAGTTCCCTTGCGCGCGGATTTGACTTCTGCGGAAGCTGCAGGGCGCGTCGTAACACAACGGGATCCTCGTTCATCTTGGTCCGATACTTGACATAGGAAGCCATTTCATAGCGCATGCGGTTGCGCAGTGGGGCAATTGCGAGTATCTGGAAATCAGCGGTGATTTTGGCATGCGGGGGAAAAGTAGCGGGTAGATCCAAAGCGAACAGCCAGTATTTGTTGTGTGGCTCAATCGTGACGGTGTAGCGCAATGGCATGCCCAGAGCTTGCAATTCCGGCGGTTCGAAAACGGTATCTCTTGCGGCAAACCAAGTTCGGCCATTAAAGCGCCACAGTACCGGACCGCGCCAGTACAGCATTGAAGCTTTGGGTGCGGGGCTTTCAAATTTAACCCGAAATGCGACCGCATCAGACTGGGTCAGTGTGCTAAGCGAGCCGGGGGACATGGTATCGCTAAGACCGGTAATGCCTGAGTAAGCATCCTGCGGCAGTCCCCAAAGCGGCCCCTGCACGCGCGGAAAGAGCAGGAACAGAGCCACCATCAGCGGCACCGCTTGTATGAGCAGCATGCCTGCGAGACGGAGCTTTATCTTCAACGGATAATCATCCGCAGGATGGTTGCAACCGATCCATGCAGCGGTGAGCGTCAGCACCACCAGTAGCATGTAGAGGCCGGCGAGCATGGTTTGCGAATAGAGGAAATTGGTGATCACCAGAAAATAACCGAGGAATAACACCAGGACCGCGTCACGCACGCTGTTCATTTCCATCAGTTTCAGGCCGATCAGCAAAACCAGGAACGCTACACCAGCGTCGCGCCCAAGAAGTACGCCGTAGCTAAGATAGATTCCGGCAGTCCCGGCTCCTAGCATTGAAAATAGCAGCCATTTGGACAAAAGGGACGATCTGCGTTGCGCAATATGTAGTCGCCACAGTCCGAGGACAGCCGCGAATATCAAAACCCACGGTGGCAATCGCTCCGCGTGCGGGGCAATCACCATCGCAAGCGCAAGCAAAATCCAAACGACCTTTCGAAAATTAATCTGTTGTTCCATTTCCCGCGTCTTCCAGCCTAAACAAGGCCAAGGCTTCAAGGCAGTTTTGGCGGTGCTGCGCGCCGTAAGCCAAGGGCACTTCCTTTCCGGGCAGGCGCAACCCGTAGCTAACGCGCGCAGTCTCGGCATCCAGCACCCAGCGGCAAAGGCGGGATAACTTGGCTTCATCATCCAGGGTTGACGGCAGATCGTTCCAGTCCAGCCAAAGCTCGGCGTCCGCCCGGCCGATGAATTGCTTGGTCAGCAGTCCGTAATCGCGTGCCGCCGCTTTCCACGCAATATGCCGTGGCGAATCGCTGGGCTGATGCGGGCGCAGTCCGGTGAAATCATCGTTGCCTTGGCCTGATTCGAGGCCCGCTCCGGTGTAAGAGTGCGGCTTAATCGGCGGCAGCTTTGCTGGATCCGGCCGCGGGTACACCAGGCAGTGTGATTCGAGCTCGACATAGGACCAGGCGTGAAACAGCCCCAGCGGAAAACGCGTAAACAGCGTGATGCGTCCGGGCGTAAGCCAGCCGCGCCGCGGCGCGGGCACCCCGACTTCGGCGGTGGCAATTGCGTTTTGCGCCAAGTCGCAGAAAACTGGGGCCTGTTTGTTACGGGTTACGGCAATTGCGTAGCGGGGAAGGGTGCGTTGATTGTCCAAGCATACCGCGAAGCTCGCCAGTTCCCCGGCAAATACTGGGTTGGATTTGCCGCTGCGCACCTGCAGCCCTGCCAGATTGCGGAAGGCGTGCAGCATGGAAATGATGCCCATCGCCGCAAGCAGGAAAGTAAGCGCGTAGCCCAACCCCAGGTTGTAATTGATCGAGCCAATCAGCAGCGACAGCAACAGCGCTCCGAATAGCAGACCCTGGCGCGTGGGAAGGATAAACACACGGCGCTGCGTGAGCACAATCGGGCCGGGCTCCGGCCCCCTTAGCTTGAACAGCCACGTATCAAGAAAATTCTTGAGCGCGAGTCTCATCTAGAGTCCGCTCTCGCGTCTTCAAATCTCAGGGAATCGCCACTTGGTTGATGAGGTTCTCGGCTAGATCCTTGTTGTGCGACTGTTCGCCCGCCGGATGCAAGCGGTGTCCAACCACGCTCGGCAGTATTGCCTGTACATCTTCAGGCAGAACCTGGTTACGACCGTGCATCAAGGCCCAAGCGCGTGCCGAATGCAGGAGCGCCAACCCGGCACGCGGGCTCAAACCGTTCACGTAGTGAGGTGATTGGCGGGTTCGCATGATCAGTGCTTGCAGATAATCCATCAGGGCGTCCGAGGCGTGAACCATCCGTACTTTGTGCTGTACTTCCAGCAACTCCGCTGTGCTCATGCACGGCACAAGTTGCGAAACCATATCGCGCCGTTCGCCACCCTTGAGCAACGCGCGTTCGGCGGCATTGTCCGGATAACCAAGCCTGATGCGCATCAGGAAACGGTCGAGCTGAGATTCGGGCAGTGGAAAGGTGCCAACGAACTGTGAAGGATTCTGTGTGGCGATCACAAAAAAAGGCTGTGACAGAGGACGGGTTTCGCCCTCGGTGGTGACTTGATGCTCTTCCATTGCCTCAAGAAGCGCGCTTTGCGTTTTCGGGGTGGCGCGGTTGATTTCATCAGCCAAGACGACCTGCGCAAACACCGGGCCGGGATGAAATTTGAAGGCGCCGGCGCCGCGGTCGTAAATTGAAACGCCCAATATATCTGCGGGCAGCATGTCGCTGGTGAATTGAATGCGGTGGAATTCCAGTCCCAGCGATCGCGCCAAGGCGTGCGCCAGTGTGGTTTTGCCCACGCCTGGCAAATCTTCGATGAGCAAGTGGCCGCGCGCCAGAAGGCAAGCGAGCGCCAAGCGAATTTGCCGGTCTTTGCCGAGGATGATCTTGCCTACCTGCGTGACGACCCGGTCTATCGGTTGTTCCTCGACATCTTGCTGAATCAATTTCGGTTGCATAGTTGAGGTCATTCTCCAATTAAAAGTCGGTTGTATGTTTTATTCGGCGAGCAGCAAAGCCGCGGCAACCTTGCGTCCTTCCTCCATCAGGATGTTATAGGTGCGGCAGGCGGCCGGCGTATTCATGACTTCCAGGCCGATTCTAGCGCTGGCGAGCGCCTGCGACAATGCCGGATGCGGGAAGCGCAAGCTTGAACCCGTACCCAGGAGCACGATTTCGGGCGCAAGGTTCGCCAGGTCCTCGAAATCCTGCGTGCTGAGCGTTTCAAACGCGGTGACATTCCACTGCATGACGCGCTCCGGCAGCACAACGATATTTTTTTCGTGGCGTACATTGTTTACCATCACATAGCCCCGGCCGTACCCGGTGAAGCGGTTTTCAGTTGTGGCCGCGGCAAGATGTAATTTCATATTCTCAAATACTCGCAATTTCAATTGCGACAGCGTGACTGCTCAGCTAAAATTATACCTTTTTTGCGCAACCGTTAATTTGATATACGTCACAAATTCATGCAGGAATTTCCACGCATAAAGCGTCTTCCCCCATATGTCTTCAACATTACCAGCGAACTCAAGGCGGCAGCCAGAAAACGCGGCGAAGACATCATTGATTTCAGCATGGGCAATCCCGATGGCGCTACCCCTAAGCACATTGTGGAAAAGCTCATTGAAACCGTGCAGCGCCCTGACACGCACCGCTATTCGGTGTCCAGGGGTATCCTGCGGCTGCGCCGTGCAATTTGCAACTGGTACAAGTCGCGCTTTAATGTCGAGTTTGATCCCGACAGCGAAGCAATCGTCACCATCGGTTCGAAAGAAGGAATTTCGCATCTCGCGTTGGCTGTTTTGGATGCCGGCGATATTGTGTTGGTGCCCAATCCAAGCTACCCGATACATATTTATGGTCCGGTAATCGCTGGCGCCGACATCCGCCACGTGCGCATCACTCCCGGTGTTGATTTTTTCCTGGAACTGGAAAAAGCGCTCAAGGATACGCATCCGAAACCCAAGCTTTTGATAATCAACTTTCCCAGCAATCCGACTACACAATGCGTGGAGCTGCCGTTTTTCGAGAAAATCATCGCGATTGCCAGGGAATACGGAATTTATGTGGCGCATGATTTGGCCTATGCCGACATCGTGTTTGACGGCTACAGCGCGCCTTCCATCATGCAAGTGCAGGGTGCGCGCGATGTTGCCGTGGAGTTTTTCACTTTGTCGAAAAGCTACAATATGCCGGGTTGGCGAGTCGGCTTCATGGTAGGCTGCAAAAAACTGGTTGCGGCACTGGCGCGGCTGAAAAGTTACCACGATTACGGCACGTTCACACCCATTCAGGTAGCTTCCATCGTGGCGCTGGAAGGACCGCAGGATTGCGTGGAGGAAATCCGTTACATTTATCAGAGCCGGCGTAATGTGCTGTGCAAAGGGTTGCAGGCGATCAACTGGAACGTGCAGACACCCAAAGCAACCATGTTCGTTTGGGCGCCGACCCCGGATGGGTACCGCACCATGGGCTCACTGGAGTTTTCTAAAAAACTTTTGGCGGAAGCCAAAATCGCGGTCTCGCCAGGCATTGGATTCGGCGAATACGGCGATGACCATGTGCGCTTTTCCCTGATTGAAAATGAAGCGCGGACCAGGCAGGCGCTGCGCGGCATCAAGGAGATGTTCCGGAAGGACGGATTATTGTGAAACCGATCAACGTAGGACTGCTTGGTATCGGCACCGTAGGCGGCGGCACGTTTACCGTCTTGCGGCGCAATCAGGAGGAAATCACCCGGCGTGCCGGGCGCGCCATTGTGCTGAAAATGATCGCGGACAAGGATTTAAAAAAGGCACGGAAGCTCGCCGGCAAGAGCGTTGCCGTGACAGCGGACGCGTTGGAGGTGGTGAATAATCCAGACATAGACATTGTCGTGGAGCTCATTGGCGGCACAACGGTGGCAAAGCAATTCATCATGAAGGCGATCAAGAACGGCAAGCATGTGATTACCGCCAACAAAGCGCTCCTCGCCAAACACGGCAACGAGATTTTCGCTGCCGCGCACAGGCACGGCGTGATGGTCGCATTTGAGGCGGCAGTGGCGGGCGGCATCCCCATCATTAAGGCGCTGCGCGAAGGCTTGACCGCAAACCGCGTGGAATGGATTGCAGGCATCATCAACGGCACCAGCAATTACATCCTCTCGGAAATGCGCAATACCGGCGCAAGCTTTTCCGAGGCGCTCAAGCAGGCGCAGGCGCTGGGGTACGCAGAGGCCGACCCGACATTCGATATCGAAGGCATAGATGCCGCGCACAAGCTTACTATTCTGGCGGCCATCAGCTTTGGCATCCCGATGCAATTTGCCAAGGCCTACACCGAGGGCATTTCCAAGCTTACTCGCGAGGATATACGCTACGCGGAGGAACTGGGCTACCGCATCAAGCTGCTGGGCATTACCAAGCGCACGCCAAAAGGCATCGAGCTGCGTGTGCATCCGACGTTGATTCCGGCGCGGCGGCTGATCGCCAATGTCGAAGGCGTGATGAATGCGGTGCTGGTTAAAGGTGACGCGGTCGGTGCAACCATGTATTACGGCGCAGGGGCCGGGGCCGAACCCACCGCATCGGCAGTAGTGGCGGATCTCGTGGACGTAACCCGCATGCATACCGCCGACCCAAAGCACCGCGTGCCGCACCTCGCGTTTCAACCGGATGCGCTTACCGATACGCCCATACTGCCGATATCGGAAGTGCAGACCTCTTATTATCTGCGCCTGCGCGCTTTCGACAAACCGGGTGTGCTCGCCGATATCACCCGCATTCTTGCCGACTCCGAAATATCGATAGATGCAATGGTGCAAAAAGAACCGAGCGAAGGCGAGGAGCAGGTAGACATCATTATGCTCACTCATGAGACCGTGGAGAAAAATATCGACGCAGCAATAAGAAAAATCGAGAGGCTTTCCACCATTTCGGGCAAGGTAGTGCGCATCAGGCTTGAAGTGCTGGACAGGAATTGATATGAGCGAACACTATGCTGGAGTTATAGAGCGCTACCGCGAGCGACTGCCGGTTGACAACAATACACCGGTGGTTTCACTGGGCGAGGGCGACACCCGACTCATCGAACTCAAGAATGTGCCGCGCCTGATAAAAAGAAACGTGCGACTCTACGCGAAGTTCGAGGGATTGAATCCCACAGCCTCCTTCAAGGACCGCGGCATGACGCTTGCAGTAAGCAAAGCGGTCGAATCGGGGGCAAAAGCGATCATCTGTGCTTCCACTGGCAACACCTCGGCTGCTGCCGCGGCCTATGCGGCGCGCGCGCGAATTGCATGTTTCGTGGTAATTCCAGAAGGCAAGATCGCATTGGGCAAGCTTTCCCAAGCGATGATGCACGGCTCTAAAGTTATTCAGATCAAGGGCAATTTCGATGACGGCATGAAGCTGGTCCAGGAAATTGCGCAAGAGCTACCGGTGACGCTGGTTAATTCCACCAATCCTTTTCGCCTGCAGGGGCAGAAGACCGCGGCATTTGAAATCATCGAAGAGCTGGGCGATGCTCCGGATTATCACGCGCTGCCGGTGGGCAATGCCGGAAACATCACCGCGCACTGGATTGGTTATTGCGAAGCGGTCTGTGAAAACACTCAGGCCTGTGTCTTTTGCAGCGGCCAATGCGCTTATCATACTAACCGGCTGGCGACCCGGCGTCCCATCATGCTGGGCTACCAGGCATCAGGCGCTGCGCCGTTTCTGCGCGGCGGCCCCGTGAAAAATCCGGAAACCGTGGCGAGCGCCATCCGTATCGGCAATCCGGTATCCTGGAAGCAAGCGTGGAAAGTGAAGGAAGAATCCGGTGGCTGGTTCGCTGAGTGCACTGATGAAGAAATTCTCCGCGTGCAAAAGCTGCTTGCGCAAGTGGAAGGCATATTTTGCGAGCCTGCAGCCGCCACATCGGTGACCGGGGTGATCAAAGATCTTGAACAGGGCACGATTGGCGAAGGTGCGGTGATCGTCTGCACTCTCACGGGTCACGGCCTCAAAGATCCCGACACGGCGATATCACAAACCGGTAAACCGGTTACCGTTGAAGCAACTCGCGCGGCAATCGAGAAAGTGATTGCTGCGAATATGCCGGAATGAGAGCAATTCGCTGGTGGCAGACCGGCGGCTGCGCAGCTCGCGCTTGGCGCTCAGACAATGCTCGCCGAGTTCCCCCGACTTGGCCGCGATATTCGGCGGCTAAGAACAGATTAGAAACTGGAAATCCAGATCACTCAAAGCGCATTGAAAAGTCGATAGCCTTTACGTCCTTCGTCAAGTTTCCAATCGAAATCCTGTCTACTCCTGTTTCGGCAACCGCGCGCACGTTAGCGAGATTGATTCCGCCAGAGGCTTCGAGCTTTGCTCGCCCGGCGGTAAACCGCACTGCTTCGCGCAGTTGATCAGCATTGAAATTATCGAGCAGGATGAGTTTCGCGCCGGCGCTCAACGCTTCCTCCAGTTGTTGCAAATTCTCTACTTCAATTTGAATTGATACTCCGCGCTTCGCCAGTTTTTTTGCCTGCTGCAGTGCCTGTACAACGCCGCCCGCCGCAATAATGTGATTTTCTTTGATGAGGATACCGTCGAACAGACCGATGCGCTGGTTTTTCCCGCCGCCCACTTTCACCGCATATTTCTGGGCCATGCGCAAACCGGGCAAAGTCTTTCGCGTGTCCATTATGGCGGCGCCAGCGCCTTTGACGGCTTCGATGTAGTGCCGGGTGACTGTTGCGGTCGCCGAAAGCATTTGCAGGAAATTAATCGCCGGACGTTCGGCGGTAAGCAT
>DASPRE010000002.1:0-66206 GCA_035624615.1 Burkholderiales bacterium
TCGCCGATTATCCGTTTGCTGACGAAACCAAAGGGCTGCTCCAGGTTACGGCGAAAGCGAACGGAGTGGGGTTGGAATATTCTAGAGACTGGCCGAGATTGGAAAACATCAACGCCGACATGTTGTTTAACGGAAGGCGACTGGAAGCTGTTACAAGCCAAGCCGAGACTTGGGGGACGAAACTCGCCAAAGTTGCTGCGGTGATTCCGGACGTCAATGCTGAAAATGTCGTGTTGCAGGTTGAAGGCGAGACCGAGGCCCCCCACGAAAAATATCTAAGGTTTCTCGAGCGCTATTCGACGAATCGCAAGATACGTAATTTTGTTGAAGGCGTACACGGAGAAGGTTTGGTCAAGCTGGAAATGAAGTTTTCCATCCCGCTGAACGAGCGAGAAAACACCTACACGGGAATATTCCATTTCAATGGCGCTCAGTTTTCGTTTGATCCCGATCTGCCGCCCATAGAACAGCTGACAGGAGCGCTGCATTTTTCCGAATCGAGCTGGAATGCGCAAAACCTGCAAGCGCAAATCCTCGGCGGCCCAACGCGAATTGATGTTGCAACCCGGGGTGATCATATACGTATTTCTGCCCAAGGCAAGGCGAATGCCGATGCAGGGGCAAAATTCACTTCCTGGGCGAGGTTCCTGCACGGCTCGTCAGAGTGGCAGGCAAAAGTTGATGTAACTGATACGCTTACCGACTATATACTCGAATCCGATCTGCAGGGTATCACATCGGACCTGCCTGCTCCGCTAGACAAGGCGGCCGGCACCGCGATTCCGCTGCGCTTTGAAAGAAAAGTCGCCGGCGAGCGCCAGGAATGGATTCTACTCAATTATGGCAAGTTGCTGTCCATGCACTTGGCGCTGCGCAAGGACGCGGAGCACAGCAGTATTGATCGCGGTGTCGTTGTATTTGGCGCGGCCGCGGGCCGCCCCGAAAAAAGCGGGATTTGGGTGAGCGGCGTATTGAAGAACCTCGACCTGGACCGATGGAGTGACTTGCTCGATCAATTTGATTCGACCGGTCACATCGATATTTCCGGAATAGATGTGAAGTTTGACATGCTCGATGTTTTTGACAGGCGTTTACATGACCTCCATGTTGATGCCAGATCGCGGGACGGAAACTGGAATTTCACATTGAGCGGCAAGGAAATCAACGGTGACGTGAGTTGGCAGCCGCAGGGGAAAGGAAAGTTGATTGCGCAGCTTGCTAATTTGAACGTTCCGAATCCATTGCCTGAAAAAAAAGAGCAACTGCCCCAGGCAATCCGCAAAAAAAATTACCCTGCACTTGATATATCCGCTGATGACTTTGTGCTGGGCGAAAAGGCGCTTGGCAAACTGGAATTGCAGGCAGTACCACAGGGACGCGACTGGCGCATAGAGAATTTGCATCTGAGCAATCCGGATGGCGTGTTCACTGCGGACGGCGTATGGATTGCGTGGATCACGCGGCCGCAGACGCAGATCAACATCAAACTATACGTTGCCGATATTGGCAATTTCCTCGCACGGCTCAAGCTTCCTCCGGGTATCAAAGGCGGAACAGCGACACTGGAAGGTGCTTTGGCCTGGGCCGGCAGTCCGCAGAGCATAGATTATGCAACGCTGTCGGGAAACCTGCACCTTAAAGCCGAAAAAGGACAATTTACTGAGCTCGAGCCGGGGGCCGCCAAGCTGCTCGGAATTTTGAGCCTGCAAGCGCTGCCGAGGCGGGCAACGCTTGATTTTCACGACATGTTCAGCAAAGGTTTTGTCTTCGATGACATCGAATCGAATCTCAATCTTAACGAGGGCGTAATTACCACCGACAATCTGCGCATCAGGGGTCCGTTAGCAGACATAAAAATGAGCGGCCAAGTCAATATTGTCCAGGAAACGCAGAATCTCAAAATGGAAATGAATCCGAGTTACGCCGACAGTCTTGCGCTGGCAGGCCTACTAATCGCCAATCCCATTATTGGCGCCACCGCGTTTCTGGTGCAGAAGGCGCTCAAGGACCCGCTTGGGCATATAATCACCTATGAATACAATATTTCAGGTACGTGGTCTGATCCAGTTGTGACGAAATTAACAAGTTCAGCCCCGTCGCCGGAGAAGGAATTGTGGCAGAAGCCTTGATCCGGTGCGCATCGGGATCAAGTCAGCATTGCGCTGTACCACAAACGATGCGCTGAGTGTCGAACTGACGATTAATCAGTGGATCACAGAAGAAATTTCACGCATACCACCGCGCAATCCGGCACATTTCGTGTTGCTGGTATACAGATGGCTTCTGGACCCTATGTCGATGGCAATCTGAATGAAGCGGGACGGCTTGTTGCCATGGCGGCGGAACAGGGGGCAAAGCTAGTGGCCTTGCCCGAATACTTCGCGATCATGGGTATGAAAGACAGGGATAAGGTTGCAGTACGTGAAACCGAGGGCAAAGGACCGATTCAGCAATTTTTAAGCGATACCGCCAAAAAGCATAAAATATGGCTAGTCGGGGGCTCCGTGCCGCTGGTCGCTTCGGCGCCCGACAAGGTGCGCAATAGCTGCCTGCTCTATGACGATGAAGGCGAACTGGTCGCCCGCTACGATAAAATACACTTATTCGGCCTGGACCTAGGCAACGAGCATTATCATGAAGAATCGACCATCGAACCCGGAAGCGAAGTTGTGGTTGCAAATTCGCCATTTGGCAGGCTGGGTCTCTCGGTCTGCTACGATTTGCGTTTTCCGGAACTGTACCGCGCGATGAAAGAGGTGGATATCATTCTGGTGCCTTCGGCGTTCACCGAAACAACCGGCAAAGTGCATTGGGAAACACTGATCCGCGCGCGTGCCATTGAAAATCTCGCCTACGTTCTGGCGCCGGCGCAGGGCGGCTATCATGTAAGCGGCCGGGAGACGCACGGCAACAGCATGATTGTGGATCCGTGGGGCGTAATCTTAGACCGGCTGGCGCGCGGGTCGGGCGTAGTGATTGCAGGGGTCAACCCGCTTTATCAGACTAGCCTGAGAAAAAGCCTTCCTTCATTGACTCACCGCACCTTGTATCGAATTTGATCTGATCGCGAGAAAAACATGCTAGCCAATACACAGATGGCCCCAACGCCTTTTGAAACTGCAAACCGTTGCCTGCTTACGCCGTACGGGTTGGACAGCAGCGAGCTGCAGCGCGTTTTCGGTTCCATGCTCTCGCACCGTATTGATTACGCCGATTTGTATTTCCAGATCAACCGAAGCGAGTCATGGAGTCTCGAGGAAGGCATTGTGAAATCCGGAAGCTTCAACATTGACCAGGGCGTAGGTGTGCGCGCTGTATCAGGTGACAAGACCGCATTCGCCTATTCCGACGACATCAGCTTGATTGCGCTGGAAACGGCTGCGCAAGCAACACGTGCAATCGCGCGGCAAGGAAGCGAGACGAAAACGCAGGTAGTAAAGCACGGCATGCGGCGTGAGCTCTATCTTCCGTCTGACCCGCACGCGGGAATTCCTGACGCCAGCAAAGTCGCGCTGCTGGAAAAACTTGAGCAATATGCGCGTCGCATTGACAGCCGCGTGACGCAGGTAATCGCGCACCTTGGCGGCGAATATGAAGTGGTGCTTGTGGCAAGGAGCGACGGTGTAATGAATGCTGACGTGCGTCCGCTGGTCCGCGTGTCATTGCAGGTAATCGCCGAACAGCGCGGCCGCAGAGAACAGGGTGTTTCGGGTGGCGGCGGGCGTTTTGACTATACTTACTTCAACGATGAAATTCTGCAGCGCTATGCTGGACAAGCGGTACATCAAGCGCTCACGAATCTAGAAGCCAAGCCCGCTCCCGCCGGCACCATGACCGTAGTCCTAGGCCCGGGCTGGCCGGGCGTACTCCTACACGAAGCAGTCGGCCACGGTCTGGAAGGCGACTTCAACCGCAAGGGAAGTTCAGCTTTCAGCGGCCGCATCGGCGAACGTGTCGCTGCCCCCGGAGTGACGGTGGTTGATGACGGCACCATAATGCACCGCCGCGGTTCGCTTAATATCGATGATGAAGGCAACCCGACGCAGCGAACGGTGTTGATCGAGAATGGCGTGCTTAGGTGCTACATGCAGGATTCTCTGAATGCGCGTCTGATGGGAGTCCCGGTTACCGGCAATGGTAGGCGGGAGTCTTACGCTCATATTCCGATGCCGCGCATGACGAATACCTTTATGTTAAATGGTGATAAGCACCCTGAGGAAATCATTGGTTCGGTCAAGCACGGCTTGTATGCGGTAAATTTTGCTGGTGGCCAAGTAGACATCGTAAGCGGAAAATTCGTATTTTCCACTGCAGAAGCGTACATTATCAAAAACGGTAAAATCAGCCATCCGGTTAGGGGTGCGACCCTGATCGGCAACGGCCCAGACGTATTGACCCGCGTTTCGATGATCGGCAATGATATGTCGCTTGATCCCGGTATTGGCACTTGCGGGAAAGAAGGGCAAAGCGTGCCGGTCGGAGTGGGACAACCAACGCTGCGGATCGACGGTTTGACGGTAGGCGGGACGCTTTAGCGGTTAACTAGTTAACGGAATAGAAAGCATATGCTCGATCGCGGAAACAGAACTTTTATCTGCAGCGTGATATTCGCGGATATTGTGGAATATTCGAAGAAACCGGTTGCAGATCAAATGAAGCTGAAAGACGAATTCAACTCGCTTATTTCCGAAGCGATCAAAGAAGTAGCGGCGAGTGACCGCATTATCCTAGATACCGGAGATGGCGTGGCAATCAGCTTCCTCGGTGCTCCCGAAGAAGCGCTGTTCGTCGCCATAAATCTGCGAGATGTGCTGGCCAGCAACCAAACGTCCAGCGACCTGAACGCGCGCATCGGGATCAATCTCGGTCCAGTACGCGTAGTCAAGGATATTAATGGTCAGCCAAACATCATAGGCGATGGCATCAACGTCGCGCAGCGGGTGATGAGCTTTGCTCAACCTGGTGAAATACTGGTATCGCGGTCATACTACGAAGTCGTTTCGCATTTGTCACAGGAATATTCCCTATTATTCGAGTATCAGGGGGCGCGCGCGGATAAACATGTGCGCGAGCACGAAGTTTATGTGGTCGGTTCGCCCAGCAAGAATATTAAGATGTGGGCTACGGGGAGCAAGGACAAAGCGCACAGTACTGATGCCATGCAGGCGACGCACTCGGCCACACCGGCCGCTTTTACAGAAACGATCATTCATAAAACGGGGGCTAGCAGGAAGATCCTGTACACCGGCCTATCTCTTGTTGTTTTGGCCGCCCTGGTACTTACTTTCCGCGGTGGAAATGGGGAGACTGAATCGAGCAAATCCCAAGCCGCCCCGGAGAATAACCCTGCACCAACTGCACGACAGGAAGTTGCCAAGCCTACCCAGCGTGCTCCGGCGCCGGTTGTGACCGAGGTTCAGCAGCCAATTGCGGCACCGCCTGAAACCAAGCGCGAGCGCAGCAAAACTGTTACTACTCCCGCGAAAAAGACCGAGAAACTAGCGGAAGCTCCGCCAGCTGCTACAATTTTGTCTGCCGGCTCTCCAGTGGTGATTGCACTGGCGATCAATCCATGGGGTGAGGTATATCTGGATGGAAAGAAGATGGGGGTCAGCCCGCCGCTCAAGGTGCTTGAGGTTACACCCGGGAAACATACCATAGAAATAAAAAATACCTCTTTTGCCAGTCATAGCGAAACGTTGGAAGTCAAGCTAAACGACCACCTTAAAATAACGCACGAGTTCCGCTAGAGGAGAGGTGGAAACATGCTGAAATCCAGGCTATGGGTGCAGTTGGCCGTAGTAGCCGTGCTGTGCACCGGGTGCGCCGCTATTGAGGATTACCGTCCTGCTTGGATATATGGCAATGGCGCGCCGGAACTTTCAGCGGGAATCAAAAGTTACGACGAAGGCAAATATGCTGAAGCGCGCACTAGCCTGACAACCGCCTTGGATGAGGGGTTGAACTTTGAGCGCGATCGAGTCAAAGCGCATAAATATCTGGCGTTCATTTACTGCATTACCGGCAAAGAGAAACAGTGCCGCGAGGAATTCAAAAAAATTCTGGAAATAAACCCCGATTTCGAACTGCAACCCGCCGAAGCCGGCCACCCGTTGTGGGGCCCGGTATTCCGCAGCGTCAAGCAAAAAAAATAAAAAATCCGCTCGCTTCCTAGTGATTTATTGGCAGCCGACTCCTAGCAGCACTGGCTCGCGCACCCGGATGATTTCCGCGGTCCGGCGTCCTGCCACCAAACAAGCCCGGACGGCCTGCTGGCTTATTCGATAGAATATTCCGTTTATGAACCTATTCCTGATCCTAAAAAGCGCCGGACCCAAACATGATTCTTATTCTGAATGAAAATGCGGATAGTAGAAGCACCGAGTTTCTGCAACTCATGGAACACTTAGCTGCTCTTCCCAATATTAAAAGCCGGGTGCACCGCGAGCAAGGTACCGAACGTGTGGTGACCGAGGTTTATCTCATCGGCAACACCAGCTCACTGCAAATCGAGGACATGAAAAACCTCCCGTGCGTGGAGCGCGTAGTCAGAGTATCGGAGGAATACCGGGTTCTGGGACGGCACAAAGACGACAACCGGCCTACCTGGTTCGATTACAACGGGGTGCGATTCGGGCAGGATACATTGCATATCGTCGCCGGCTTGTGCGCGGTGGATACACCCGAACACGTGGAAATCATGATGAGGGAACTCCAACGTAACGGCCTAGTGTGCACGCGCATGGGCGCATACAAGCCGCGCACGAGCCCATATTCATTTCAGGGTCACGGGAAATCCTGTTTGCCCTACGTATTCAAACTGGCGGGCAAATACGGGATCAAGGTCATCGCCATGGAAGTCACGCACGAATCGCACGTTGACGAGATTCGCGAAGCGTTGCAGAAAACTGGCAGTCCCACCGGCGTGATGCTGCAAATCGGCACGCGCAATACTCAAAATTTCGAACTGTTGAAGAGCGTCGGGCGACAGCAGGATTTCCCGGTGCTGCTGAAGCGAGGATTTGGTATCACCCTCGACGAATCGT
Source organism: Burkholderiales bacterium (assembly GCA_035624615.1). Classification (GTDB taxonomy): domain Bacteria; phylum Pseudomonadota; class Gammaproteobacteria; order Burkholderiales; family JAHFRG01; genus JAHFRG01. The sequence goes on from DASPRE010000002.1 coordinate 7,047, forward strand.
TGAACGCTGCGGAGTACCTGGCATCTGAAGGCAACCGCAAAGTGGTGTTTGGCCTGCGCGGAATGAAGAGCAATTTGGGGGATCCACACCGCAATTTCGTCGATTTTTCCCATGTGCCGGTGGTCAAGCGCTTGACGCGTATGCCGGTATGCATCGACCCTTCGCATGCAATAGGCTCCCGCAGCATGGGGCCGGAAGGAATTCTCGATATCATGCATGCGACAGCGCAGGGCGTAGTCGCCGGTGCAAATATGATCTTGGTGGATTTTCATCCCGTGCCCGGAAAAGCTTTGGTGGATGGCCCTCAGGCGCTGCTAGTCAGCGAACTGCCGCAGTTTATCGAAGATGTGCGAATATCCAGGGAAGCCTATCAAAATCGGGTGGCGGCGGCAGCGCGTCACAAAAATTAGTCCATTTTCATGGGCAGGCAAGGGCTGGTAGACTACGCAAAGCACGAACAGGGGCGCGTTGATAATGACAGAGAATTCCATCAATAGTCGGCTTGTAGCACTGGAGCATCTTGGAAACGGGACGGTGGTCGCTGAACAGATCTTCAGGACGATCGGGCATTCGCCGTTTTTTGCCGAACTGGACGGCGAAGATGTCGCGAAGCTGGCAAGTATCATGCAGGTGTACCGGGCTCAGCCTGGAGAGGTTGTTATTCGCGAAGACGACGCCGGCGATTTCATGCTGTTGTTGATCCAGGGACAGATGGATATATTCAAGAAAGGCCTGCGCGGCAATGAACTGCACATGACCTCGGTGTTGCCGGGAATGACTGTCGGCGAAATGTCCATGATAGATGGAGAGCCGCGTTTTGCGACTTGTATCGCGAAAGAAACCGCTACCTTTGCGGTTCTGACCCGGGATAGCATGGTGAAAATAATTCTTGATCAGCCGAGACTGGGTGCAAAAATGCTGATTAAGCTGGTAACGTTGCTGTCGCAGCGCCTGCGCCAGACAAGCCAAAAGCTGCTGGATTACATGGTCAGATAAAGCGGTCCGCGCTTTTCCTTCTTGAATTTACATTTCTCTTCGCCGCGCCATAGCGGCGTCAAAATTTTATCCGCAATTGCGGTAATCTTCTTAGAACTTTCTTCGGTCTCGGCTGCACCCATTGTCGTGACGGACGACCGCGGCGAGACCTTGGCGCTGAACCCCCCGGTGCAGCGCATCGTGGCTTTGGCACCTTTTATTACTGAACTGGTGTTTGCAGCCGGTGCTGGGGGCAAACTGGTGGGGGTCAGCGAATACAGCGATTATCCGCAACAGGCGGAGAGCATCGTTCGGATAGGAGACGCGGCCCACGCCGACCTCGAGCGCATCGCCGCGCTGCAACCTGATCTGGTTTTGGCGTGGAAAAGTGGCAATCATGCGGGAGATATCACCAAGTTGGAATATTTTGGTATTAAAGTTTTCGTCATGGAACCCATAAAATTATCAGATATCCCGCGCCTGCTACGCGGCATCGGAGAACTGGCGAGGACGTCGGACACGGCTGAAGCCGCGGCAAGGCATTTCGAATCCAAGCTCGAAATGTTGAGGGATCAGTACAGCATGAGGCGACCGGTTACTGTGTTTTATGAAATCTGGAATGAGCCGCTGATGACCATTAATGGTGCGCATATGATCAGCAGCGTGTTGCGTCTTTGCGGGGGGGTCAACCCATTTGCAGCATCGCGTGCACTCACACCGATAATCTCTGCCGAGAGCCTGGTGGCAGCCGATCCGGAAGTGATCATGACCGGCATTGCGCGGGATGCTGATTGGCAACGCTTTGCGATGCTAAAGGCAGTACGCGATCACCGAGTCTTTTTTGTGCCGCCGGATTTGCTAGAACGTCAATCGACGAGAATTCTGCAAGGAGCTAACGAGATTTGCCGGCAATTGGACAAGGTGCGGCAAGCAGACAATTGAGAGACCCGTTCACGTGCTGGAAAATAAAACGCGCATTGTGCGACCCGGTGGTGCGATGCAAGGGCTAGCGTCCGAGGATGATGACAGCTTTCAGTAGTCTAAAGGTTCTTATTTTTTCCCGGCTGCCATAAAATTTCCCCGCCTTCGCGGTTGAGCACACGCCCAATGACAAACAGCAGGTCGGAAAGACGATTGATGTAATTACGGGACAGTTCGGATACTTTCTCCGACTTGGATAGTTTCACCAGACTGCGCTCGGCACGGCGACACACCGTGCGCGCGAGATGCGCAAGGCTTGCACTGCGCGAGCCGCCAGGGAGGATGAACTCCTTGAGTGGCGGCAGATCGGTGTTAAATGAATCGAGCGTTTTTTCCAGGCGTTCAACCTGTCCTTGCGTGATAGCGACATGGCCAGGCATGCATAGCTCTCCACCGAGATCGAACAGATCGTGCTGCATATCGGTTAGACATGCCCTCACCTCGGGTGGCAGGTTTTCAGCAAGCAATATACCGATGGAGGAATTCAATTCGTCAATTTCGCCGATCACTTCGATGCGCAGACTATCCTTGCCAATGCGCGTCCCGTCGCCCAGACTGGTGCTGCCGTTATCGCCGGTGCGAGTATAAATTTTTGTCAGTCGATGCCCCATTATGCTTCCTCGGTACTTGCTAAATGATTATATGCATTAAGTACCGGGCTGAACAGTACGAAGGTCCGGGGCAGCCTGGTTAAGCACTATTGTTCCGCTAAAAACGGCCGTCGACCACCGTGGAGTTCGATTGCGGATACGGGAGAGACGCGCTACTAAATGCCTTCGCCAACTCGCGCGGGTCACCATTGACCTCTAGCCGAGTATCCTTTAAAGTGCCGCAATCCGATTTACTCTGCTGTCAAGACCAATATGAAAAACACCGTACAATTCATTCTCTGCGCAATACTGATGTTGACCGTATCTGCATTTGCCCAAGCCACCGGCGACCCTGAGCGTGGAAGCCAAAAAAAATCAATGTGCGCGGGCTGCCACGGCATTGCTGACTGGCGCACCGCTTACCCGGATGTTTACAGCGTGCCCAGGCTCGGCGGCCAACATGCTGCCTATATCGTCAAAGCACTGTCGGCCTACAAGTCCGGCGCGCGCAAACATCCGACAATGAACGCCATCGCCAGCAGCTTGACTGAACAGGACATGGCGGATCTGGCTGCCTATTATTCCGGCGGCAATTAATTCAACACGATTTGGGCACAGGGGAATAAAGAAATGAATAAACTGGTAATTGTTGCAGCAGCAAGCGCGTTTTCACTGGTTGCAGGCCATTGTTTTGCTGAGGGTGATGCCGCAACCGGCAAGCAGAAATCCGCCGCGTGCGCGGCGTGCCACGGGGCGGACGGAAATAGCGCTGCACCCGACTTCCCGCGCATTGCCGGGCAGCAGCCGGATTACATCGTGCATGCGCTCTCCGCTTACAAATCGGGCGCACGCAAGGATCCCATTATGAATGCAATGGCGGCGAGTCTTTCCGAGCAGGATATCGAAAACCTCGCTGCGTATTTTTCCGATCAGAAAGGCTTGGTAGTAAAATACTGAGCTTGAATGGCAAGAGAAAAGCGCGGGCCTTTTTTACTAGAGCAACTCAGCGGCGCACAGAATAAACCAAACCAAGCCGACCACGGAGGTTTATGACCATCTGTGGCTCAAGCCGCGTGTTTTTCGAGACACTCGAGATAGGATCTTTCATCGGGCGCCGTATTGGCGCGCTGTGCTCGCCAAATCATTTCCGTCAGGCATTCCATGAGCAGGTGATAAACCGCATGCCGGTCCGAAGCTTTTTGCAGAATCTGTTCAAATAGCCGGCGAATCCCAGGTGGCCGGTCGATGGAAAGTTGCTCCTCGATGGCAAGGTGCATCGCCATGTGCAGAAAGGGATTCACGTCACCCATCTCAGGTAAATAATCGCGCTCGAGATAGCGTGCCGGGTCGTCCAGCACGGAGTGGTATTCAGGGTGCAGGATAATTATTTCAACGGCCAGCTTTTCCAATCCGGAAAGCAGTTCTTGTTCCTTGTATTTTTTCCAGGTGTCGAAGAAAAAACCGCGTGCTTCGTTGCGGGAGGGGTTAAACACGGGCAATCACTGAACCAAGTGAGCAACTAAACACGTTTAACGGATTCCCTGAATTTAACATCATTATTTGCTTTCATTCGACGTCTTGCTCCTGTATTCACACAAGTCATTGATGATGCACATGGGGCAATCCGGGTTGCGTGCCCTGCAGACGTACCGTCCGTGCAAAATCAGCCAATGGTGTGCATCGCGCCGGAATTCCTCGGGAACAAATTTCAGTAGCTTTCGCTCTACTTCGAGCACGTTCCCCCCGGGCGCAATGCCAGTCCGGTTCGCTACTCGAAAGATGTGCGTGTCCACGGCGATCGTTGGCTCGCCGAATGCGGTGTTGAGAATAACATTGGCGGTTTTCCTGCCTACCCCCGGCAGTTCTTCCAGCCTTTCACGGGAGTGCGGCACCTTGCCGCCATATTCTTCGATCAGTATTCTGCAGGTGGCGATGAGGTTTTTGGCCTTAGTGCGGTACAGGCCGATGCTCCTGATGTATTTCTGCAGGCCGAATCGCCCCAACGCGAGAATTTGTCGAGGCGTGTTGGCCACTGCAAACAATTTTTGAGTGGCGAGGTTTACGCTCTTGTCAGTCGCCTGCGCCGAGAGTACCACCGCAACCAGCAGCTCGAAAGGGCTGCGGTATGCAAGTTCGGTCGCGGGGCGCGGGTTTGCGGCTTTTAGCCGGGCGAAAATTTCCGTCCGCTTCGCCGCATTCATTTCTGCGACGCTTCGCTCCGTGTTCTCGCGCGCTCCAGCGCCCGCCGAATCGCGGTTTGCTTGCGGTCTTGCGCAGCCACAAGTGCTTTCTGTGCGAGTTTTTGGTCTCTATCGTGTTGCTCACGCTGAATGCGCAAATTGCGAAACTTAAAGCGCTCGCGGGCAGCATCGGCATCCTGCTTGGACCAAACCGCTTGCGACGATTGAATCATGCGTATGCAGTCCACCGGGCAGCTTGGGATACACAGCTCGCAACCGGTGCAATAGGCTGTGATTACAGCGTGCATTTGCTTGGGCGCACCTAAAATTGCATCCACAGGACAGGCATCGATGCACAGCGTGCAGCCTATGCAGCTTTGCTCGTCAATGACTGCAATTTCCATCGGCTTTTCCACCCCGAATTGGGGATTGAGCGGCTTGAGTTCGCGGTTCAGCAGCGCAGCAAGCCTGTGAATTGCCGTTTCGCCGCCGGGTGGACATTGGTTGATGTCGGCTGTGCCTGCAACAATTGCTTCGGCGTATGGTTTGCAAGCGGCGTAGCCGCATTTGCCGCATTGTGCTTGCGGGAGTATCACATCGATTTGTTCAACGAGAACGGGTACTGCAACCATGGTGCGATTTTACTCCATTGCAACAAAGGTTACAGGTTCAAAACGTCTGATTGAAAACGGAGCAGACCTTAAGACGGAGCCGGATTTTGCAATTGTCTTGCTGGCAGATTGATGCAAGAGCCCATGAGTAGGTCGAGATGTTAGGCGGCAGCCTTGCGGCGTTGCAGGCGTATCAGGCAACGGTCTATCCACTGAGCCGTGAGCTTCTCCTGCAGCGAATTCTGGTTCAAGCGGGCAGAGAGACCTTCGAAATCCACCTGGTCGAGCGGCTGATCCTGATTGAAGCAAGAAAACACGTAAGTAATCGCGCCGGTTTCTGGATTGACATGAGGCTGCAGGCACTGAGAGCAGATCTCCTTCATCATGCACTGCATCGGCGAGTTGATTGAACCGATTGCGAAGTGATGCGGTTTGAGATACGGTTTAAGCACCGCATGGCGCTCTTCCGCAACCGCTGCCATCATCTTGTCGGAGCCTATGGCGATGATGCGGTCGGCGTCGTGCACCGCTATCTGCTGCGGCCCCAGTGCGCCTCTCGCGTAAGCGGTGATTCCCTGCACGATGTTGCCGACAAAAGCGCGGTCTTGCGGTCGGTCCGGTTGAAACCCGGGATGTTCGTCACAACACCACACTACGACATCTGCTGCGGTTTTGATTTCTTCGGCCTTGTAGCGGTCAATCATTTTCTTGTAGCCGGCGAAATAGAGCACCTTTGACCCGGCACGGCGCAACGCCTGGCCGATGGAAAAAAGTACCGCATTGCCCAAGCCGCCGCCGACCAGAATGACTGTCTCTCCGGAAGGGATCTCGGTAGGGGAGCCTGTCGGTCCCATCAAAACCACCGGTTCTCCTGGTTCGAGCAGGGTGCACAGATCTGCTGATCCGCCCATCTCGAGAACGATAGTCGATATCAATCCACGCTTTGCATCCACCCACGCGCCGGTCAGCGCCAAGCCCTCCATCGTGAGCTGCGTGCCGTCCACTTTAATGGCGCGCGTTTCGTAATTCTGCAATCGGTAGAACTGACCGGGGCGGAAGCGGCGCGCCGCCTGCGGCGCTCGCACCACGACTTCGACAATGCTCGGTGTAAGACGGATCACTTCCCGCACAGTGGCCCGCAGTTCGCTGTTGAGATGCGCAAAGAATTCTGCATCGCTTTTATCGCTGGCGGGTTTGATGCGTTGGAGAACACGGCTCACCACCGGGTAGCCTTGCCTGGCTCCGCCCATCGCCTTCACCACGTTGCCGTAATACGAAGGATGCAGATCCCCGAAGAAACTTATAAAGCGTCCGTCGCCGTGCTTGGACAAAAGAACGTTGGCAAGTTTCGGCTTTGAAATATTACGCTCCGGTTTCACCGGATTACCACCCTCGTCGCAGGCCTGGAAGTAGCGGCCATCCAGTTTGAAATTTGCCGAATCTTCGCGGGCCAGCACTGTGTTTGGCTGGGTTCCCGCCGCTATCAGTATGGTCCGCGCCGGAAATTCGACTTGATTGATCTCGTTCCAGTGGCCGGCTGCATCAATTTTTTGTATTGACATACGGATGGCGCGTGCCGCCCCAAAAGAATCCACTTCCACGCGCAGCGGATTCAAACCTTGTATAAAGCGGATGCCTTCTTGCAAAGCTTTTTCGACTTCTTCGTGGTTCAGGGTATACGATGGACTGTCGATCAGACGTTTGCGGTACGCAATAGTCACACCGCCCCAGCTTTGCAGAAGTTCGAGAATGCGCGGAATGCGGCCTTCCGCCTGAGCGGCAGCACGCTCGGCGCGGATGGCGCGGGCATGCTCAATGAACTCGTCGGCAATATGCCGTTCTTCAGGATGCCAGTTGTGGCGTACCGCTGCCGCGCCGCGTTCAGCGACCAGTGTCTCATAGCGCAGGAGGAATTTCTCCACCTGTAACGGGTAATAAGCAAGGGATTCGGTCGCGGTGTCTATTGCGGTTAATCCGCCGCCGATTACCACCACCGGGAATCTGATTTGCATGTTGGCGATCGAGTCCGCTTTTGCGGCGCCGGTTAATTGCAACGCCATCAAAAAATCGGAAGCGGTTCGCACCCCGCGGGCAAGCCCGTTCGGCATATTGATTACCGTCGGGCGACCGGCGCCGGCAGCCACGGCGATATGATCAAACCCCTGCGCAAATGCATCATCCACCGTGAGCGTGCCGCCGAAGCGCACACCACCGTACATTGCGAACTGGCCGCGGCGCTCCAGCAGCAGGCGGATCAGTTTCAGAAAATTCTTGTCCCAGCGTACCGTAATGCCGTATTCTGCCACGCCGCCAAAGCCCGCCATCACCCGTTCGTTGAGCGATTCGTACAATTCGCTGGTTCGATAAACGGGTTTGAACGGCACCCGCTTACCGAGTTCATCCACCCCTGAAATCTCGGCGGGCAGCGGCTCGATTTTCAATCCATCTATGCCGACTACGGTATGGCCGTCGTTCATCAGATGGTGCGCCAGAGTGAAACCCGCAGGACCCATGCCTGCAATGAGCACGCGGCGATGAGTTGGCGCTTTTGGATACGGACGCCGCAGATCAAGAGGATTCCAGCGGCTAAGCAGGCTGTAGATTTCAAAGCCCCACGGCAGTTCCAGCACGTCCTTCAGGGTGCGCGTTTCCGCTTGTGGGATATTGACCGGGTCCTGTTTTTGATAAATGCAGGATTTCATGCAGTCGTTACAAATTCGATGGCCGGTGGCCGCGACCATCGGATTATCCACCATGATCATCGCCAGCGCGCCGATGACCTGTCCCTGGGTCTTCACCTTGTGGAACTCAGATATCTTTTCTTCGAGCGGGCAGCCGGCGAGAGTCACGCCGAAGGGGCTCTTTTTGAATCCTGCCGCAGGCGGCTTTTCCTTGAGCCCTTTGGAGCAGGAATCCTTGCCCTGTTCATGGCACCAGATGCAGTAATGGGCTTCATCGAGCGCGCCAACCAAATCAGTGCCGGAATCGGTAAGCGCAAAACCCTGACGGCGGCGCAAATGTTTCTCGTCGAGTGAATAAGCGGTATAGCCTTTACTGTCGTCCGCAATCACCGGCACAAGTCGCATATAGTTGAGCTTAGCCGGCGCTTTGAACAGTACGCCATTGCGGTGCCGTTCGCGTCCCGCGGGCGTCAATGCTGCCCATGCGGCATACAGCAGTGCGAGCTGTAGTCTATCGGCGTTTGTTGCCTCATCCTTTTGCCATTCCGCGACGTGCTGTGCAAACGCGAGTTCTGAAAACGGCTCGCCGAAAACTTTTGCAAGCTGCTTCTCGGCAGCAGGGCCGTCCAGCGCGGCTGCTTCCTGAGGTTCTATCTTGTTCATCGCCTTGCGTTGCACGAACAGGCGCTTGCAACTGTAGAGTGGCGCAAGCTCATGGTGACGCGCTGAGAGCATGTCTACTTCTTCCTTAATGCCGAACAGATCAGCGACGAAATCATCTAAATGGGCGCTGATCGCCATCAGCAATTCTGATTCTTCCATTAACGAGAGCGCTTCAGGTTTGGAGCGCACAGCTTCAAGACGATGACGCAGCCCAGGATCTGCCTCGCCGAGAAAAATCAGAAACGCAGCATCCAGCCGCAGCAAACCGTCACGAAGGTAAAGGTCTTCAAAAGAAAGTCCTTGGCGCAACTTAAGTACTGTTTCGCGTTGCGTGGTCATTCGATACTTGATCAAATCAGTTAAAAAATTGGATTATCGCTTTTAAGGAGAGGCCCTTCAACCATGTTCGCGTTATATGCATAGATATTTCGATTATATGTGTTGTGGGAACGTTCAACTTGCACGCTACGCCAATACCTGTTCCGGCGGAACAAAAGGTTTGCCCATTTCGTCCGCGAGGTTTTTGTAGGTAATATGGCCCGCGTGGATTTGCAATCCGTTTTTAAGCCCGGGATCGGAGGAGAGCGCGGCTTTCAGTCCACGTTTTGCCAAAGCGCGCACATAAGGAAGAGTGACCCGCGTCAACGCAAGCGTCGCAGTGCGCGCTACGGCGGAAGGCATGTTGGCAACACAGTAGTGCACCACACCTTCGTCCATATAAATCGGATTGGAATGTGTTGTCGGACGCGACGTCTCAGCGATTCCGCCTTGGTCTATCGACACATCTACCAGTACGGATCCCGCTCGCATTTTTCTTAAGAGCGCGCGCGAAATGAGTTTGGGCGGCAGTTTGCCCGCAATCAACACCGCGCCAATGACCAGATCGGCACCCGCTACATGCTCAGCGAGAGTCAACGGTTCGGAAAGCGCGGTTTTTATTTTGCCTGGATAGATGCGCTCAAGCTGCGCGAGTCGCGGCGCGTTCAAAGCAAGGATGGTCACGTCTGCGCCCATCCCCACTGCAATATGCGCGGCATTTGATCCCACTGTGCCAGCGCCGATGATGACAACCTTACCGGGCGCGACATCCGGAATGCCGGGAAGCAGCACCCCGCTGCCGCCGTTTGCCGTCTGCAGTGCCCATGCGCCAACCTGGATTGAAAGCCGTCCCGCGATCTGCGACATCGGGGCAAGCAGAGGGAATCCGCCTATAGCGTCGGTCACGGTTTCATACGCAACGCAGGAGGCTTTTGCTTCCAGCATGTGATCAAGCAAATTCCGATTAGGCGCGAAATGCTGGTAGCAGAAAAGCGTTTGCCCGGCGCGTATTAAATTAAATTCTAGCGGCTGCGGCTCCTTTACTTTTACCACCAGTTCGCAGTCATAAATTTCAGCAGGGCTGTTGCCGATATGTGCGCCGGCATCACGGTACGCCAAATCCGGGAAACCGATCCGCAATCCTGCGTTGGTTTCAATCCACACTTCGTGGCCTTCGCTGCAAAGCAGCCTCACGCCTTCGGGTGTCAGCCCAACCCGGTATTCATGGTCTTTGATTTCCTTGGGCACTCCTATGCGCATGCTTTGCTCGCTATGTTGAGGCACACCGGCAATTCGGTCTATAGGGCCTTAACCAGTTCATTCACTAATTTCGGTCCACGATAGATGAGCCCGCTGTAAATCTGCACCAGGCTTGCGCCGGCGTACATTTTTTCCAGAGCATCCGTGTCACTCATGATACCGCCGACACCGATGATCGGCAGCTTGCCTTGCAGCGCGACTGCGAGCTGACGGATTACCGCCGTGGATTTCTCATTAAGCGGTGCGCCGCTTATGCCCCCGCTTTCCTGGGTTAGACTCTCGATTCCGTCGCGCGAAATGGTGGTGTTGGTGGCTATCACTGCATCAATGCTGTATGCGATCAGCAAAGAGGCGACCTCCCCGATTTCCTGGGGCGAAAGGTCGGGAGCGATTTTCAGCGCCAGGGGCAGATGTCTGCCAAAAAGCTTGGCGAGCTTCCGATGCTCCTCCTTTAACGCACTCAAAAGACGATCGAGTTCCTTTCGTTGCTGCAAGTCGCGGAGGCCTGGAGTATTTGGAGAAGAAATGTTAATCGTCACATAACTTGCAAATGGGTACACCTTGCGAAGGCAGGCGATGTAGTCATTCGCCACATTTTCCATCGGAGTATCGGAATTCATACCGATATTGATCCCCAATATACCTTTGTACCGCGCGCGGTGGACATTTTTTATCAACCGGTCGACACCATCGTTGTTGAAGCCCATGCGGTTGATGATTGCTCGGGCTTGCGGAACGCGAAACAATCGCGGGCGCGGATTCCCGGCCTGAGGACGGAGAGTTACAGTGCCGATTTCGATAAAACCGAATCCCAGTGCAGCGAGCGCGTCTATGTATTCGCCGTTTTTGTCCAGGCCCGCTGCAAGCCCCACGCGGTTGGGAAAATCCAGTCCCAATAAATGGCAAGGCTTGCCACTGACTGGTTTGCCGAACAATCTGTTCAATCCCAGCGCATGGCCGAGATTCAGGGAGGCAAGCGTTAATCGATGGGAAGTTTCGGCATCCAGCCTGAACAGGAGTGGTCGCAACAGAGAATAAAGCATGTCGTCGTGATTTTAACGTTCCATCGCCGCTAAAGAAGTTTAGGATGGTTGTAAAGCGGCCTCCGTTTCTGGAGCTGGCTGGCGCCGCAAAAGAAATTCATACAGCACCAGCATCGTCAGCCAGCAGATCAGCGCCGTCCAGAGCTGATGTGAAAGGAAATGCGCACCTTGCATGACGCGCCCAAAACCGAGTATAAATCCTAGACCGAAACCGCCGAACAGACCCCAATACGCGAGACGGCGGTTGCGCAAATGCCGTCCTGCAAAATAAAACGCCATCAGGCAAAAACCAGTTGAAGAATGACCACCCGGCCAGCAATTGCCGGGCTTGGACCCCTGTGGCGTTCTTTCAAACAAGGCAATGTATGGTGCATCGCCACCGAATGCTTTTAAATTATACGGGCATTGCTTGGGGCTTTCGCTTTTAACAATGCTCACCGCCGCGGCCGAAAGCCCCATTGCTAGCACCACAAACAGCAGAACACGGCGCAAAGGAGCAAGCGAAGCCACGCGAAATGAGCACACATACGCCGCGAGGACCGATAAACCCAGAGCGATCACCGCGTACTTGATCCAATTATGCATCACAAAATTCAGAAACCAGTTATTGCGTAATGGAAATTTTTGAGTAACAGGATCGAAAAACAGGCGTGTAATCCACTCATCGAGACCTAGCATATAAACCGTAAACAGTATCAGGAATGCCGCTACCAGAGGAATGAGCAGATGCAGCAGATAAAAATGCCAAGCGCTACTTTGTATTTTCGGCCGCTGCGGGGAATTCATCGTTTTTCATAGAGAAATTCAAGCCGGCAGTTTCTGCCAGCGGCAATACCGGTTCAAGTAAATCCATTACCCTGCTAGTTACGGGCGTACCTTTTTTTACGATCTGTTCTTTGCCCCGTTTCGTTCTGGTGCGGCAATTGCTCGGTTTGTGACGGATGAAAGTAAAATTGGCTTCTCTGAAATTGAGGACGGCCAGCTTGCTTGCACTAAGCGCGCGGCGTACCGGCAACGTTTGCGCAGCACCAACCGTCTTTAGGATCGGAGTTAAGCACATCGTTTCCTTCAGGGTATAAACCGCCCGGATTCGAAAACGCGTAGTGGAAGTCGCTGCGAAAGCGCGAACACACCGACACGCTGTCACGCTGCCGCGCTCTTGCAGAACAACGGCTGCCAGCGGTCGTTAATGAGTCCCTGCATCGGCTGGAACTTGGCTTTATAGGCCATTTTGCGGCTCTCCGCGATCCAGTAGCCAAGGTACAGATACGGCAGCCCTAGGGTGCGGCACAATTCGATTTGCCACAATACATTGAAAGTGCCGTAGCTTGCTCCCGGTATCCCTGGCTCAAAAAAAGTGTATACCGACGATAAGCCATCGTGCAGGCGGTCTATGATGCTAACTATGCGAAGTGTCGATCCTTCGCGAAATTCCACCAGCCGAGATTCGACGTTGCTTTGCAACAGGAAATGCTGGTATTGCTCGCGGCTGTCCTGGTCCATTCCGCCGCCGGAATGACGGCTTGCCTGATAGCGCAGATACAGGGCGTAATGTTCCGCGTTGTATTTCAGGTCCAGCAACTCCGCGCGCAAATTTCGGTGGCGTTTCCAGGCCCGGCGCTGTGCACGCGAAGGGGTAAAGGAACGGGTGACGAGACGCACCGGGACGCAGGCGCGGCAACTGTCACAATGCGGTCGGTATGTAAATGCGCCGCTGCGGCGAAATCCGCTTCTCACCAGCTCGCTGTAAACTGCGGTATCAATCAGATGACTCGGGGTCGCCACTTGCGAGCGCGCCATTTTTCCAGGCAAATAACTGCACGGATACGGAGCAGTCGCGTAGAACTGCAATACCGACGACGGAAATTCATTCAAGTAAGTCATTATCAAACCGCCAAGTACCTTTTACACCCCCATAGTGTATCAATTCTTCGATGATTCGAGTAAATTCCGTGCGCGGAATCTCGCGCGCGCCTAATGACGCCAGATGCGTGGTTTTCATCTGGCAATCAATGATGCCGAAGTCCCAGCGGGCTAGTTGTTTTACCAGGTGCACAAATGCGATCTTTGATGCGTCGGTCGCGCGTGAGAACATGGACTCGCCGAAAAACGCGCGGCCCAGCGCTACACCGTACAGCCCCCCGGACAGCTTGCCCGCTACCCAGGTTTCCACCGAATGAGCATGCCCCATACGATGCAGTTCCACGTAGGCGTCGATCATTCTCGGGTTGATCCAGGTCCCTCTTTGATTGCGGCGCGGCGCGGCGCAACCTGCAACGACTTGCTCAAAGGCGCGGTCCGCGGAAACCTGGTAATTGTGTTTTTGCAGCGTCTTGCGCAGGGAACGGGAGGTTTTCAGCTCGGCAGGGAATAACACCATGCGCGGGTTTGGGCTCCACCACAGAATAGGCTCGTCTTCATTGAACCATGGAAAAATGCCTTTCGAATAAGCGTGGATCAGGCGCTTGCTAGACAAATCGCCGCCCACGGCCAACAGACCGTTGGGTTCAATGAGCGCACGCTCTGGAGGTGGAAAAGAAATGTCGGAGGTTAGCCAGGGAATCATCGCTACATTTTAGGCGATCACTCCCTACCCGGCATAGCTCAGGACTGCGCCGATTTAATAGCTGGAATATCCGGGTTTGGTCTTCTCAACGAAATGTATTACGCCGCAAGCCATTCTGGGCCCCGAATTACCGGCGGGCTGCGATTTCAGGTCATCGGGATTGGCATGCACAATTACGCTTCTGCCGATTATGCTGTTGTCGGCCGTGGGATCCAAACTGATGCCCTCCACTTCCATCGAGAGTCTGGCGTCGCCCGATGAATCGGCGTCGAGATTGCCCAAGTCGCCGGCGTGGTGTGGTGCGCTATTCGGAGCACCGTGGGGCACGCCAGAGGGATTGAAGTGCCCGCCTGCACTCATGGCGTCAGCCGCGCTGCAATCGCCTTTTTCATGAATGTGGAAACCGTGCAGGCCCGGCTTGAGGCCATTTACATTTGCTGCCACCAACACCTTGTTGCCCTTCTGGGTAAATGTAACCGTGCCGCCGACTTGACTTCCCTTTGTAGGCTGCAGGCTTGCGGTTGCACTGGGTGTGGATTCGCCCATTCCAGCGCAGCCCGCCACGATAAGAAACAAAAATAAAGCTGCAAACAAAGTTCTCATTTTCTCTCCTTTAGCCCCATAGTGAACTGCAAAATGGAGGTTAACATCTGACTTGCTGCTGGCAAAAGCTTGTCAATTCGGAAACGACAGAATCCCGGGATACTGGCGTCTGCGCTACCCGGGAGCCATATTCCAGATTTAGCCTGAAGTCGTACTTGGAAAAAAAATCGTTGAACAGCTCTCCGCCCAGTGTGCCGACCGCAAACAATTCGTCGTTATTCTTGTTGTATTCAAGCAGGATCGCAGCAAGCGGCTGATTGGCGGGACCGGAAACCACTTTCGCGCCCTGAGCAGGATCGTATTCGCTGTGCTCCGCGCAGCAGTGAATCACATTGGCACTCCCTATATTTGAGCTAACGTCACCACGGTAACTGATAAAACTGATCTGCTTAGTTGGATAGGCAAGGCGGTGCGCACAGATCGCAGAATAGGCCACGATAGAATGATCCGCACCGACTCCGCCTTTCCAGTGATAGCTTTGGCCGTCAGCGGTAAAAAGCAATGTGTCACTCAGTGTGGGTTTGTCGAGTTTCAGTAGGAAACAAGGCGTGCCGAGGAAAGGGTAATTGAAGATATAGTTTTGCTTGACTTGCAACCCAGATGCCTTGAATGGCTGGCCGTCGAGGTTCACCAGGAGCGCCCTGGAATAAAAGCGGGGCTCAGTATTTTGGGCGGCAAATGTGTCACCGGCGGCCATTGCCGCGGTGGCGGCACAAATCTTGATGAATTCCCGTCGCTCCATGACCTCTCCGCGATGCCGTTGCTTTTGTAGCACTCAACGCTTTGCAATGTCAACCAGGGGATCGCTCGTTGCAGCAAAAAAACTGGCTGCGAACTGCTCGCGATTTGAATATGGTCATCGCGGTAAATGGGGCAACAAGCCGCTGGCAATATGCTCCAGTTCAGGCTATTCTTGGATCACGCGTTATCTAGTGGATAGAAAATGCCCGAAGTAAGCCAGGAGATCGCGAGTTTACTCAAGGAGCTTCGCACCTTTCTTGCCAATGGGAGCGAACCGTGGGAACAGCGGCGCGAGCTCATCCAAAAGATAAATCATGTAATTGAAGGCGGGGAAGTCGAATTGTTTGTTGGAATGGCCAGGGAGTTGAGCCGAATCGGTGCGACTTACGCCAACCTGCTGCAGGCGTTTGCTCAGTTCGGCGCGGCGCAGCAGGGCGGAGCAAGTCTTGTCGATTGGTTCACGCATTCATTTCGGCAGCCGCCTTCGATGGTTCAGCCATTCGCGTTTCAGGCGGGGTTTGATTATTTAAAGCAGCTTTCTGATTTCATGAGCGGTCAAGCGAGGCCCGCAGACGACTCAAGGGAGAAAAAGGATTAACTAAAGGCTGGAAGCTCAGAAAAACGCCCAATGTGTTGCGAGGGTAAATAATTTTGGTCGCAGGTATCGTTCACCCTGCGTGCCCTCAAAAAAACGGGCGTGAGAGACACGCCCGAAATTTTATAAAGGAGAATGAGCAAGCGCTAAACTTCACACTTGCAGATGATTAACAGCAAGAACGGTGCCAAGACTCCATTCTCGGCTAATCAAGAGGTTATAACCTCAAACGGGAGATGCGCTTGTCCCGGAAACGATGCACGTGTTGCATAATTGTCCGTTATTTTGGCACGATGGTGCGTTCTAAACAGTTTAAATTTAACAGAATGAATTTCCGGTGTACTTGCGCTTTTTTGCACGTTTCGGTTCTATTGTTATTCGCCATGCCCGCTTTGCCCGAAACCACTAAGGAGGCGGATGGGATATTTTTGGTGGCAAAAAAAAGAATCGAGGACCCAAATTTCCGGGAGACAGTGATTCTGGTGAAACCAATTGCCGGGGGAGCTATAGGAGTAATTATCAATCGGCCAACCGATATTCCCCTGAGCAAGCTGTTCCCGGATTACCCCGTGTTGAAAGAAAACAACAACGTGGTCTATGTTGGGGGACCAGTCTATCCTCGGTCGCTGGTGTTCGTGTTTCGTTCTAACGAACAGCCGCGGTTGACCCTGCATATGACCGGGGATGTTTACCTGGGCTTGAGTATCGACTTGCTCCAGAAAATGCTCGCCAGCCCGCAACCTCAAGGGCAATTAAAAATTTACGCAGGACACTCAGGCTGGGGTCACGGGCAATTGCAAAACGAAATTGAGCGCGGAGACTGGTATGTTGTCCCCGCGGATGCGAGTGTGGTATTTGAAATGGAACCGCAGAAGATCTGGCCTGAGCTGATCAAGAGGGCCAGCACGCGAAGCGTAAATGTGGAACAGCCCGCACTGCCTGATAAATCGATTCACCGTATCAGCGGGTTGCTGAACCAACCGGCGAGTGGATTTGGCGAGGTGCGTTGAAAAGCGCTGCGGGCTACGCCGCGAAATCAGTGGTGCTCGCTGCCTAAGTTTAGCGTCCGCTTTTTAGGCAGTGTCCGGCGCGTGCACCTTCATCGCGAGTGCTTGCGCAACAATCTACAGTAACCATATTTGCCTACAGGTTCTAACTGTATCAGCATCGAGTCTGGCACGCGCTTAAAGTCCTCGTCTCTGGCAACGACAAAACCTTCCCTGATGCCGGAAAGATATATTGAGGCCTTATTGACGTCAGGAATTTCTACGGCTTTGCCTTGTGAATAGAATTCTGCCGAATAAGGTTTGTCGAATAAATAAATAAGCGGGATTGATGAATCGGAGCGCAGCGCCATGTATCGCGCCACCACGTCCTTTTGAGATTTATATGGAGCTACACCGGGGGCGATAAAGATCACCAATAGTAGCGCGATCACCGGTACGGGAACAGCGACATACGGTAACCAAGCATGGTCCCAAACGGTATTTGCGCTAGTTTCTCGCGGCGCATGATATTGCAGAGTTTCCGCCATTAACAATGCAAACGCCGGCAGGCTTGGTAGAACGTAGGTCATCAAAATATTTGCAGTGAACGTGAATAAAATCAATGGCGCCGCTGCCCAGAGAATAAGGTAAGTGAGCCAGTTGTCCTTGACGATGGTTGAAAGCAGCGGCCTAAAGCGCACCGTGAACTTAGCTAGCAGAGCGATGAAAACAAGCGACCACGGAAATGCTGCGGCAATCCAATATACCCAGATCATGCCTCGGGGATGGACGTGGGTTGAACCGTACAGGTCACCCCGCCAGCCTCTTTGTGTATAACGATCCCAGTGTTCCCCTACAATAAAGTAATAAAGGAAGCCGGGCGTGCGCATTTCAGCCAACAGGTACCAAGGAAGAGCAATTGCCAACAGAAGAATGGTTCCTAGTATCCAGGGCAGGTGATCAAATAGCGCGCGCCACTTTTTGTGCAAGAATACCCAGATTCCAATAGGAATCGCTGTCAGAACGATAGCGACTGGACCCTTGGCGAGAACACCTATGGCTAAGCCAACAAAAAATAGGTAGCCCCAGATACGACCATTGCGCCCGGTTTCAGCCAAAGCGTGCCAGAAAGCGGCCATCGAGAGGGTGGTGCCAAGAACCAAGGCCTGGTCCGTCATGACTTGACCGGACATAAAGAAAAATAACGCCATCGAACTAAGCACAAATACTCCCATCACTGCACAATTCCAATTGCGGTGTCTTGAAGCCAAGCGATAAATCAGCCAGCCGATCAATATTGCGAGCACGAATGATGGCAATCGTGCAGCAATATCGTTAATCCCGAAGCTGCTTATGGAAGCCGCGGTCAGCCAGAAAGATAAGGGTGGTTTACCCCAAAACGGCACTCCATAACTAATTTGGGGTGTTATCCAATTGCCGGTTTCAACCATTTTCCTTGATATCTCGGCGTACCGTGACTCGGTCGTATCAAATATCGGATATGCGCCAAGTGTAAGTACTCGTGTCCCGACTGTGAACAAGAAAACCAACAGAAATGTTTTTTTCTGCCAATTCATAAGACGATGATTCATGATTTTGCGGAAATTGAGCTGCTGTAAATTATCTTTGCAATTTGATTATGGCTCGGAGACACTTAATTACTGAAAAGAGAACTTCTAGGGAATTACAAACGAACTACTTTCGAAGCGTTAAGATTTCACCCCGGCCATTAGTATGCCACAGAAAAGACCTACAATTAAAAGCCGTTAAATTCCTACGTTGGCTTGGATCACCCGTGTTGGCCATTAGCATTGATGCAGGATACCTATCCGAAGCTGTGCTTCGCATATGCTGCGGTGTGATGCACTGTTTGTGCGCTTTTGAAAACGCCAAGCCAACCGGAATCGAGCCCAAATCCGGGCGGAAAAGTCGCGATACCTCCGTCAATTTTTTTGCGTGTGTCGATGAAACGAATAAAAAACGAAGATCGCGCGGTTGTCGAAAGCAGCGGCGAAGCACATACTTAAACGCTTTCAGTGATGATCGGCAGCCATAAAACCCATGGGTGCCCTTCAATTCGTGCCCGGCACACATACGCGAGGATTCTCGGGTCAGATATTTTCAATCCACTGGGGCAGCGCGGGGGCTTCGGGGCTGTGTCGGGAGAAAGTACAGGGTATCGTTACGGAAAAGATGTCCTGACGGTTCATGAGCAATCTTAATTGTTTTACAGTGCAAGGATGAAGATATTGTTGGTTCGGCCGGACGGCATTGGCGACCAAGTGTTGTGTTTGCCAGTTGCGTCGGCTCTCCGCAGCCTGATGCCGGGAGCACATATTACTTTTCTTTCCAGCGTCTACGCGAGCCCGGTATTGCAACATCACCCGGATTTGGACGCGGTCGTCACGGTGAGCGGCAAAGAACGGTTCAGCGAATTGGTTGCGCTGTTTCGCAAAGGATTCGACGCAGCCGTCTTTCTCAAGCCTTTCCCCAAATTGATGGTTGCTGCGTGGGCCGCGCGCGTTTCGACTCGAGTTGCCACCGGCTATCGCTGGTACAGCATCTTTGCAAACAAGCGCGTCTACGAACACCGTCACGATTTTTCAAAACACGAAAGCGAGTATAACCTTGGCATCCTAAGAGGGCTCGGCCTTACGCCTGGCCGAAGCATGCAGCCGATGTTAGTTCTGACCGATGGAGAGCGGGAATGGGCCCGCCAGAAACTAAAGGGGACGCCCGACCCGCGAGTCATTGTGCACCCTGGCGGAATTTCAACCCGTCGCTGGCGCGCCGAGCACTATTGGAGCCTTGTGGAGAGACTAACAAGTGAAGGATATGGCGCGATTCTGACGGGAAGCATCGATGAGGGGCAGCGTTTTCGCGCCGAGATACCGCGTCACCTGGTTTCAGCGAATAGGGCTGTGGACCTCATGGGGCAGATCAGCTTGCGGGAGCTTATGGCCGTGATCGGGGCCAGCAGCATGCTGGTGGCGGGGTCAAGCGGTCCTATTCATCTTGCAGCGGGACTGGGTTGCCCCGTGGTAAGCGTGTTTGACCCTCGCCGTAACCAACTTCCTATTCGCTGGCAACCCCTGGGGAAGGGCATCGTGCTGAGACCGGACGTGCCGACCTGCGAGAAATGCATCTATGAGGCTTGCCCCTATTGGGATTGTTTGGACCGGATCACAGTGGATCACGTATTGTCCCGGATACAGCAAGTGCTCGAGCATGCAGAACCGGTGCGTGTACTTCACGTATAGCTCCCCACCTCGAATCCAAAGTTGGCGCCCCGAACACGAATCGAACGTGCGACCTGCCCCTTAGGAGGGGGCTGCTCTATCCACTGAGCTATCGGGGCGAAGCGCGCATTCTAGCCCATATCGCAATCGCTTATAACATGCCCGGGTAAAACTCAGGACGATACTCATCGCCAAGGGCCATGTTCGCCGGTGACCATGTTGAAGCCTACTGCTGTCGTGGCCGTGTTATTCCTTCAATGACCCCTGAAGGAGGCCCGTCGCCGGTTGACCGCTCCGGCGCTAATTCCACCGCCGGATAATAAAATCCTGACAGCTTTCGCTGCCACCAGATTCCTTCGGTTTGCTTTTCTTCAGGGCTTGAAAACCGGTACTGATAAAGCAGCGCGCGTAGGTATCGGGGAGGCCTGTCAGGAAACGGATTGCCATCAAGCAGCGCAACGACATCCTGAGAATTTTCCAATAGACGCTGCAACAGGCCTGAAAACCAAGGGTTGCTACTCGGTGTCCCTAGCGCGGCAAACCACATCTGCCAATCGAGCCGTGGCTGGTGCGGGATGTTCCACGGCGGCCGCCGTTTTACATCGCCGGGCTTGAACTTGAATGCGTATTCTTTCCATTGAACGCCGTCATTCGAGCCTTCGATAATAATTTCCGGGCGTTCGGTGGTCATTACCGCGAACACGCCATAAGTATTGACGAAGCGTAACGGCGCAATGCCATATTCTGCCCACCTGACCGGCGCGGGCATGCGGCCGCTGAATGTAGCATAAAGTTGCCCGCTGCTTACAAACACTATCAAAAGTGCAAGGAAACCGGAAACGAAAGAAATAATTTTGCCGGGTTCTACGGATGGGTTGCGCTGTTGCAGCGACAGGACCAGGCGCTGCGGAAGGACCCTTTGCAGTGCCGCGTCGTCGAACAGCAGAAGGCATAAAACCATGGTGAGGAGATTGAAGAAATTGTAATTACCGGTCAGTGAAATGCAAATCTGAAGGAGAAGAAAACCGAATGCCGCGCCGAAGCGCAGTCGTCTGGGGAAGAAAATGAAAAACGGCAATACTAGTTCGATGACGAAAGTCGCTGCTGTTGCAATCATCAGCACGCCATGCGACAAATGATCGGCATACCAAGCAATTGGGGTTGGCAGCGGCTGCGTCTGAAAGTGGTAGGAGAGCGCAGAAAGGCTCCGCCAAGTGGAATCACCGCTCAAAAGCTTGACCGCGCCCGAAAGAAACATGAAGCGAAATAACAGCCAGCGCAATAGCCAGATGCCAATTTGTGGAGTGACGCTCAGCAAAACCGCGAGAAATCCGCATTCGAGCAAGAGCAAGTCCCATTGAAAGGTCATGAAATCCTGACCTGCATAAAAAAGCGAGAGGTAAAGCGCATAAAGCAGAAGCAAGCACAGGCGCGGTAGAATATTGAATACCAGCAGCAAGGATAGCGCAGCACCCGCCCAGCAGATGACTTGTATCGCTAGATCCGCGGACGCCAGCCAGAACACCATCGGAAACAGCCAGTAACGCTCCACTCCGAAATAGTGCTTGATGGCATCGATAAATTCAGAAAGCGGCAGTATGCCGTGGCTGCCGATCAGTCCAAGCGCCTGCACTCCGATGGAAACAAATGCGGCGAGGTAAATCAACCCAATCGCACGCATAAAAAACCAGATAACCAGCTGGAAGCGGGGCGGCGTGAAATCGCGTCCCCATAGCCACAGGCTGAAGCGGTGAAATGCGGGGCGGTGCGAAGCAATTAAAGCATATGCCCGTTCGGAGACTTTAGCGAAACCTGGGAGCTTACGGTAAAGCAGGAGCCAGAATCCTTTGCCGCGGGCGTGACTCAGGGTAAGAAAACTGGCTTCTGCAGCGCTTGCTATTTTTCCGTCGGACGCAATGTATTGGACTGCCCGCTGGAATTCTGCAACCGATATTTTCGGGAAGCGCGAAGCAGCCCGCTGGTATGGCTCGTAATTCACCCGGTCCTGAGTGAGCTTTTGCCAATAGCGCGCCCAGTAAGCGCAAAATCCGCAATCGCCGTCATAAATAAGGGTCGGCTTGGAGCTGTCTGGATTGTTTGGTCGCATGGCGATAGATTATGCCTGAAGGAAAAAAGCATCGATAATGGTCCAGATAGGCATTTGGCTTACAATGTATCCACCTCATCGTCACTTGGCTAAAGATTTTGCAGCAGCGATTGCCGCGCACCGTAATCATTCTCGGCTTAGTCAGCTTCTTTAACGACTTTGCTTCGGATATTGTCGTTCCATTGATTCCAATACTGATTGCAACGATTCTGTCTGCCGGCCCCATTGCGCTTGGCTTGATCGAAGGTGTTGCCGATGCCGTAGCAAGTTTTTTGAAACTGTGGTCCGGGCGCCATTCTGACCGATTGAATAGCAGGCGCAAGGGGCTGACACTGTTTGGTTACCTGATATCCAATCTCGCGCGACCATTGCTGGGTCTGGCAGGCAATTGGCCCCTGGTTCTGGTATTGCGCAGTCTGGATCGGGTCGGCAAAGGTCTACGCAGCGCGCCTCGTGACGCCCTGGTGGTGGACGCCACGCCTCCAGCGCTGCGCGGTTATGCGTTTGGGTTTCATCGCGCGCTGGACAACGGTGGTGCAGTGGCGGGGAGCCTTGCCGCTGCCGGAATACTTGCCTATTCGGCGCTTACGCTGCCGCAAGTAATCTTGCTTTCCGCGTTTCCGGGGTTCATTGCAGTATTGCTTCTGCTCTTTGGAGTCAGGGAGAAGACCGCAACTAGGGTCCAGTCGCGTGCGGAATTGATGCCGCTTTCCTGGCGCGGGCTGTCATTGCCCATGCGGCGCTATTTAATAGTGCTGGGGTTATTTACGTTTGCCCGCGCTTCCGAGACCTTTATCCTGCTGTTCGGTTTTCAGTTGCACATCGGTGTGGTCGAGTTGCTGTTGCTGTGGGCGGCGTTGAATCTCGCCAAATCCGCCACCTCGACTTGGGGAGGCAGGCTCGCCGACAAGTTGGGGCGCGGCATGTTGATGCTGATGAGTTGGACTGCCTTTGCGCTGAGTTTTCTTCTGCTCGGGAAAGTGACTGGGAACTTGGGCCTGTGGGGTGTGACTATTGGGTATGGCCTGTTTGCCGGAATGAGCGAAGGCGCTGAGCGGGCTTTGGTCAGCGATTTTTCCACTTCCAGCGAACGCGGTACCGCATTTGGTTGGTATCATTTGATAATTGGATTAACGGCGATTCCCGCGGGGGCGGTCTTCGGCGGAATTTGGCACTATCAGAGCGCGGCAATGGCTTTTTTCTTTGCGAGCGGCTTGGCGGCGCTGTGCGCGCTGCTGCTGCGCGGCTGGGTGTGGCCGCATCTCAATGTAAAGGAATCTGTGCTATGAAACTGCTGATTTTGGCGCTGGTGTTGGCGGCGGGCGTGGTTGTATGGAGCAATTTTGCGCGCGCTGACGGTACCCCGAAAGCAGGCGAGGCAGCCCCGGATTTCAGCCTGCCTGACCAGAATGGAACGGTGCACAACCTGCACGATTTTCGCGGCAAATGGCTGGTGCTGTACTTCTATCCTAAGGACGATACGCCTGGGTGCACTCAGCAGGCGTGCACTTTCCGCGATGACCTGCAGCAGCTGACCGCCATGGGTGCGGAAGTGGTGGGAGTGAGCGTGGACGATACCGCGAGCCACGCCGATTTTGCTAGGAAATACCACCTGCCTTTTCCCCTACTGGCTGACCAAAATGGCGAAATCGCGGAACGCTACGGCTCCATCTTAAACTTGGGCATAGTCAAGTTTGCCAAACGCAATACTTTCCTGATCAGTCCTCAGGGAAAAATTGCCAAGGTTTATCTCAAGGCCGACACTGCGCGCAATTCGAAACAGGTAATTGACGACCTGAAGGTACTGGCGGCGAAATAACGGATATTTTGGCACTTGCCGATGATCCTGTATGATGTGCGCCATGAGCGGCCCTCCTGTCCGGTCTGGGCCGCGAAGGAGTACCCCATACGAATCAAAATATATAGTCGTTTGCCTAGACCGGTCCCGGGCTTTGCTCAGGTAGGCCGATTTAGGAGAATGAACTATGGCTTTCAGCAAACTCGGCCTCTCGGCCGAAATTCTGCACGCAATTAGCGACCAGGGTTATATCGAACCCACGCCTGTACAGGCGCAAGCAATTCCACCAATACTTTCCGGGCTGGACGTAATGGCCAGGGCGCAAACCGGCACCGGCAAGACCGCCGGTTTTACTTGGCCCATCCTGCAGCGCCTGAAGATTCATTCCAACACCAGTACCTCCCCGGCGCGGCATCCGATTCGCGCGCTGATCTTGGCACCGACGCGCGAACTGGCGATACAAGTGAAAGAGAGCGTTCGTACTTATGGCAAGTATCTGTTGCTGAAACCCGCGGTGGTTTTCGGCGGGGTGAACATCAATTCGCAGATCAAGGAGCTACAATCCGGTGTGGATATACTGGTGGCTACTCCCGGACGTCTGCTGGACCATGTTCAGCATAAGACTGTCAATCTCTCGAAAGTGGAAATCCTGGTGCTGGATGAAGCGGACCGCATGCTGGATATGGGTTTCTTGCCGGACATCAAAAGGATTCTGGCGTTGCTGCCGGCAAATAGGCAGAACCTGCTGTTCTCGGCCACATTTTCAGAAGACATCAAAAGACTTGCCGACAGTCTTCTGCATAAACCGGCGTTGATAGAAGTAGGGCCAAGCAATGCCGCGGCAGACATGGTACAGCATGTAGTGCATCTGGTTGATCACAACCGCAAGCGCGATTTGCTCTCGCATATAATCAAATCGCAAGAATTACGGCAGGTGTTGGTATTCACCCGCACCAAACATGGTGCAAACCGGCTCGCGCACCAGCTAGCGCGAGACGGCATTCAATCCGCGGCAATCCACAGCAACAAGAGCCAGCCAGCGCGCATCCAGGCATTGGCGGATTTCAAGAGTGGCAAAGTTCGCGTGTTGGTAGCGACAGATATCGCGGCGCGTGGTTTGGATATAGATGAATTGCCTCACGTGGTGAATTACGAGCTGCCGCATGTCGCCGGAGACTATGTACACCGCATCGGCCGCGCAGGCCGCGCAGGCAGTTCCGGCAACGCCATATCGCTGGTATGCCCAGAGGAGATGGATCAGCTCAAGGACATCGAACGCTTTCTCAAATTCAGCCTGCCCGTCAAATCCGCGCCCGGTTTTGAGCGGATTCAGAAAGCCGCTCAGCACGACGGCCGGCGACCGGCTATTGCGAAACCGCACGCCATTAAGCACGAACCCAGCAACGTCGTGCAAATTGCCCCGGCACGCAAACCGCCGGCTCCGCGACAAACTCCTGCTCAGAAGCAACCCTATCTAAAAAAATCCGTGCCGGCATTGTTTTTACCTCCTGTCAAAGCCAAGCACAACGTTTAATCGCGGCTTGTCCAGATGGTCGATTTCTGGAGCAATTGTGGTTTTCACCAACTGAAACGCGAGCCAGGTGGCAGGCTTCTGCTTACTGATGATTTCCTGCGCAGTTATTTGATGCGCCCGGAATTGCACCCCATTCAAGATTCTTGCGAAAACGAGCGCGCCTTGCATCGAGAATTGCTGGCCGATCCACGGGCTAAAGTGGATGATGCACGGATTGCCGCGGTAGCTGACGAGGATTCACGTGAAAATTATCGCATCATGCTGCGTTTCCGTGAGCGCTTGATTTCGACCCCATCGCTGGAAGCCTGTTACGCCACTATCTTTCAGGAAGCTGACGCAACCATGCCCCTGCTTTTCATCGATCATTTGGTACAGGTGATTTTGCGCCATATTCTTGAGCGGAATTCCGAACCGTTGCAGGTTCGCGCAGCAGAAATGCTGTTCCGTGAACAGAAAATCAGTGTCAATAATGGTGCAATTTTGGCGGCAGATGCAGTGACCGTAGATACACACGCGCAAAACGGCGGACTCGGCAACCTCGGGCGCTTTCTCTTGGAAGTGCGCGCGCCGTTGAAGGGCGCCGACCTAACGGTGCTGAATGACGACAACGCGGAAGTATACTGGACGCATGCTGAACTTCACGATACCGTGCTTGCGTTAAATTCGTCCCATCCAGGATGCACTGCACTTTGCCGCGTCCTGGAGGCATGGGTTGAACATTTTCATCAAGTGCATGTGAAGGTGAACCCAGTTTCCAAAATCGAGAGCGAGGAATGGTTTTGGCATGTCGGCCTTGACGCGGAGGCAAGTGGAATCCTGAATGACGTGTACCTCGGCAAAAAGGTACCGGAGGAACGCCAACAGCGACTGTTGTGTTTGTTCCGTTTGGATTTTATCAATGCTCAAGACATGCGCGCAGAAATCGCTGGACGACCGGTGTTTCTGGCCATGGCGATGAGCGGCGATAACCTATTACGCATGAAACCGCAGAACCTGCTGATGAATCTGCCGCTGGCGCGGCGCGTGTGAGGTGCGGGTTAGACTCTTCTTCGGTAGTCTGGCGCCAGAATTATTCTTACGTGCCAAACCATCGTCCGCGTAGCAACTTGATGGTGTCGAGTATGTCCTGGCCGAGCGGCGAAACGGGTGCTTCTTCGGGCGGTGCCACCCGGTGCTCAGTGATGAGTTCTGGCGCCTGCCGGTAGGTGAGATAACGTTGCAGCGCTGCATGCACGTGGGATTTCAGCAGGCGAACGTTCACCGGTTTGTTGAGGAAGCGGAAGATCTGCGCCTGGTTTATCAGTTCGATCACGAGTTCCGAATCCGACGCAGTGGTGGCTACGATGGTCAGGATCTGCGGGTGATTCTGTTTCAAGAGCTTCAGCATCGCAATCAATTGCCCCTGGGCAAAATCGACGTCGGCTATCACCACCGCGATTTCCTGTGATTGCATTGCCGCGATTGCCGCTTCGAGATTGGCTGCGTGGTTTACCGGGCACAACCCGCCGATCAGTTCGCGTGTAACGCGGAAAATTTCTTCATTGCTATCGATAACCAGTATGCCGGCGTCCATTGTTTTTGGCAGCGCCACGGCCTCAGTCTTCGTATCGGCGAGCTCCAGTGCAATGGTCGCGGCCTCCGCGACGATCCTCTGCAGCTCGCTGTTGTCCCATGGCTTGCTGACAAAGCGGTAGACCTCACCGTCGTTGATCGAGCCCACGATTGCCGCCAGATCGGAATAGCCGGTCAACAGGATGCGCACGCTGCGCGGCGATATCTCGCGCGACCGGCGCAGCAACTCCACGCCAGGCATCACCGGCATGCGTTGGTCGCTTATGATCACGTGCATCTGATACCGTCCTAGGAAATCGAGCGCCTTAGTACCATCGGTGGTGGTGAACACGTGGTAGCGACTTCGGAACAGCGATTTGAGCGCGGTTAGTATTCTTTCCTCGTCGTCGATCACCAGCAGCCGCGCTCTCTTGACGCCGGTGTCAAGGCTGATTGCGCTTTCGCCAGCCATCTCCAATAGTAAATCAATATGCTCGGTAGCAGGCTTTGCCACCTGGGTGTTGAGCAGTCTCGCTGCATTCAGCAGTGCCACACCGTCGGCCGTGGCGGGAGTTGTGGCCGGCGCATTGCCGCTCGAGTGGAGCGAAGCATCGATCGCTTCACGAAATGCCTGTGAAAACTCACGGGCGCTCTGAAAGCGGTCCTCGCGTTTCTTGGCGAGTGCTTTGTGCAGCACCTGGTCAATCAGCGGGGATAACTTGGGGTTTAGTAACGACGGATCGGCCGGCCGCTCGTTCAACACTTGCTGCATCACCATTGCCTTGCTTCCGTAAAACGGCTTACTGCCGGTCAGTAGTTCATAGGCAATCACCCCGATCGAATACAAGTCGGCGAGCTTGTCTACTTCAACGCCAAGGAACTGCTCTGGCGCCATGTAGTGCAGCGTCCCGAACACGTCGCCGGTCTGTGTCAGGTTCGAGGACTCGATGTGCGCGATTCCGAAGTCACTGATCTTGATGCGTCCATCGTTGTTGATCATGATGTTCGACGGCTTGATGTCGCGATGCACGATGCCCTCGCTGTGCGCATGGCCGATTCCGTCGAGCAGCTGGCGGATTATTTCGCCGACTTCGCGGATTTCGTAGCAGACTTCCTGCGTTAAATGTCGCTCCAACGTCTTGCCATTGACGAGTTCCATCACGATATAAGCGGTTTCGGCGTCCTCGCCGTAGTCGTAGATCTGCACGATGCGTGGATGCACCAGGCGGCCGGCCGCCTTCGCCTCGTGCCGGAAGCGATCCATCACCTGTTTAAGCTCGGAGGCGTCAAGCCGGGCCTTGGTGATTGCCTTGATTGCGACGCTGCGCGAAATGGCGGAATCCCATCCCTTATAGACGACCCCCATGCCACCCTTGCCGAGCACGCCTTGGATTTCATACTTACCGATCTTGTCCGGATGCTTCTTTGTCATAGCGAGCCATTATGATGAAATTTCCGTTTCCACCGGCGGATTCACCGGCAGCCACACTGTAAATTTAGTGCCGGCGCCGACCTTCGATTGGACCGTGATGCGGCCGCCGTGCTGCTGGACGATCTTGTAGGAAATCGACAATCCGAGCCCGGTGCCCTTGCCGATTTCCTTGGTGGTGAAGAACGGGTCGAAGATCTTTGGCAGCACTTCTGGCGCAATACCCTTGCCGTTGTCTGCGATTTCGACCCGCACGCCCTGGCCGTCGCTGCGCGTGGTCAGCGTGAGTATACCGTTGCCGATTTCCATCGCCTGGGTTGCGTTGGTAATCAGGTTGAGGAATATCTGATTGATCTGCGAAGGCGCGCAGATAATTTCCGGGATATCGCCGAACTGTTTGTTGACAGTGACCGATTTCAATAGATGCTTAGCAAGCAGTAATGTGCTGTTGAGTCCTTCATTCAGATTGAAGCGCGTTACTTTGCTGCGATCAAGGCGACTGAAGTCTTTCAGATTGCCGACGATTTCAGCCACCTGGCCGGTGCCGTAGAGGCCGTCCTTGACTAATCCGTTCAGCTCTTCTATTACACGCTGCTTCTTGAGTTGCGCGATTTGTGCCGACACCAGCGCGAACTGGCGGTTCAATGCCTCGGCGTTGGCATTGCCGCCGGCTTGCAGCAGCGCGAGCAGTTGCGCAGAGCGCTCAATCGCGGTGCCCAACTCGGGCAGCTTGTCGGCAACGCTGCCGAGACTGTTCTTGACGTAGGCGAGCGGCGTATTGATCTCGTGCGCAACGCCCGCCACCATCTGGCCGAGCGAAGACATTTTTTCAGATTGAATCAGCTGTGCTTCAGATTCCTTGAGGTGTTTGAGTGCTTCTGACAACTCGCGCGTGCGCTTTTCGACGCGCATCTCGAGATTCACGTTGGCGGCCTTAAGCTTGGCGCCGAGATAAGCGAGCAGAATCAGAAGCGCGCTGGCATAGGCGATCAGGTAAACGCGGTATCGCTCCTTGTCCTGCAGCGTCGCCTCGAGCTCGCGGCTGAATGAAGATGTCAAAGTATCAAGGCGCGGGCCGGAGGTTAGGAATTCGAGCTTAGTGAACAGCGCCTGCTCGGCCGGTTTGTGCTGAAGCAGTGCTTGCACCGCGCCCTCGAGTTCGATCGCTCTGTTGCGCAACGCTTCCGGGATGGTGTGCAGTTGCGCCGCACTGGCTTCGAGGCTCGCGCGCTGAGTGTCCTGCGCTAGCCAGTAATACAGAGGTGCCGCGGCGCTCAGTCGGTTCAACGCCTGCTCGAGTTCCGGCGAGCGCGTCTGCAGTTCGGACGCCTGCGCGTTGATCTCCGATGCGCCTTTGAGCACCGCTTGCAAAGAATCTTTTGCGCTGCGGTTTTCTATCTTGAACTTCTCAACCAGCTCGGCCTTCTGCAGGATCGCCGTTCTGAGCTCGGGAAATCCCGCGCTCAACGCCGCACTATGGGTTTTTTGTAATGCTGCATTCAGGTCCTGTATTGCTTTGGAGGCCGCCGCCGCGCGGTAGCTGGTCGGAATATCGTTCGAGCCGAAGTCGAGGCGTGCGCGCAGCACGTCCACGTCCCAACGGCCGTCAATTTCCTTCAAATTCCGCAGAAAACCCAGAATTTCATTCTGCTCGCGCAGGTCAACCGCCTGGGTCTTGTCGTAAAGAAACACCAGCACTCCCACCATTAGCAGCGCGGCCAGGCCAAGGAGCACATTGTGCAACACCTCAGATTTGCTCATTTCGCGGCGTCTGATTTACGGCCATTTGAGGCCATTTTCTGGGCAATTCGATTAGCATTTGCCTGGGACTATCGGTCAATTATCGAGGTTTTTGCTGTAAGTAATTCTCTTTGGAATTAAATAGGAATTTCCAGTTAATTACCGCGCAATCTACCTGAACCTCCAAAAAGAGGCAACGCGCCTGCCGTCTACGGGTGATTGAAGTGAACGCTGGACAGAACACGAAATGCGAAACATGTATACAATGGCATATGTCCCTGATTCTTTTGGGCGCGATTCAGAGCGCCGTAATTGCTATACTAGATTTTTCACGTTTGATCTAAATATCTCATGAATGCTCCAAATAATATCGCTTCGTTGAAGCTTCGCAACACTGCGCTATTCCGGCAACAGTGTTATATCAATGGGGAATGGGTGAATGCAGACAACAACGCCGTATTTGCCGTAACTAATCCGGCTAACGGCTTGCAGCTCGGCACTGTGCCTGACATGGGGGCCAAAGAAACGCGTCGCGCTATTGAAGCAGCGCACGCCGCCTGGCCTTCCTGGCGTGCGAAGACCGCGAAAGAACGGGCGCTCATTCTCCGCCGCTGGTTCGATCTCATCATGACACACCAGCACGACCTTGCTGTGCTGATGACCGCCGAGCAAGGCAAGCCGCTGGCCGAGGCGAAAGGCGAAATCGCGTACGCGGCATCTTTTATCGAATGGTTCTCGGAAGAGGGCAAGCGCATTTACGGGGACACCATTCCTCAGCATCACTCCGACAAACGGCTGGTCGTCATTAAGGAGCCGGTGGGGGTATGCGCAGCGATCGCGCCCTGGAATTTTCCCGCGGCGATGATTACCCGCAAAGTTGGCCCGGCGCTTGCGGCCGGCTGCGTGGTGGTGCTGAAACCTGCTGAACAAACACCCTATTCCGCACTTGCACTTGCTGCGCTCGCCGAGGAAGCGGGAATAAGCAAAGGCGTGTTGAATGTGGTGACTGGCGACGCCCCGACCATAGGCGGTGAAATGACAGCCAATCCGCTGGTACGGAAACTCACGTTTACCGGGTCCACTGAAGTCGGAAAACTCCTGATGAGCCAATGCGCGAGCACGGTGAAGAAAATCTCGCTGGAGCTGGGCGGCAACGCGCCATTCATCGTATTTGACGACGCCGATCTGGATGCTGCCGTGGAAGGCGCGTTAGCCTCCAAATATCGGAACACCGGACAGACTTGCGTTTGCGCGAACCGCCTCTTGGTGCAAGATGGAGTTTACGATTCATTTGCTGAGAAGTTGGTGCTGAAAGTCAAAAGTTTCAAAGTCGGAAACGGCATGGAAGAGGGGGTCACTCAAGGTCCACTGATCGATGTGCAAGCATTGCAGAAAGTCGAGAGTCATATCGCCGATGCCACGGGCAAAGGCGCGAAAATACTGTTGGGCGGCAGGCGCCACGCGCTGGGCGGCACTTTTTTCGAGCCCACCGTGCTGAAAGACGTTACTATCGGCATGCGGCTGGCGCACGAAGAAACGTTTGGTCCAGTGGCGCCGCTATTCCGCTTCAAAACCGAGCAAGATGCCGTGCGTATCGCCAATGATACCGAATACGGTCTTGCGGGATATTTCTACAGCCGCGACATCGGGCGAGTATTTCGCGTTGCCGAAGCGCTCGAATGCGGAATGGTGGGAGTCAACACCGGCATCATCTCCAACGAAATCGCGCCATTTGGGGGAGTGAAGCAATCGGGAATCGGCCGCGAAGGATCGAAATACGGCATAGAAGAGTTTGTGCAGCTGAAATACATTTGCCTCGGCGGGATGGACAGACCTGGCGCGTAAATAATAAACAGATTACGTAAACGCGTTGATCCGCGGCAAACCCGGTAATCAGTGCGCCGAGCCCGGTGCTCAGTTTACTTGTCGTATGTGCGTTGCTGTCACCCGCGCTGCGCGACAAGCGGCTGCAAAAACGTGAGCTCCAGCCCGTGTCCTAGGTTCAGCGCAAAACACCTGGCGCGGATTTGATGTGCAAATAGGTGCGGATCACCTGCTCTGGCTTTTCGGCGATATTCTTGGATGAGAGTAAAAATGCCGGACCCGCCCGAGCGCCCGCAATTCCGGCAGTCGAAACGGAATTGCTTCAATCCGGGGCAAGCAGAAAATCGCGTACGATCTTGATCTGGTCCGGCGACATCAGCATGGGCGCGTGACCGATTCCTGGGAATTCCACCAATTCAGTGTGCGCTTTGCGTTCGCACATTTTTAGCGCGGTTTCTTTGAGCAGCACGTCGGACTCTGCTCCGCGCAGAACCAGCACCGGGCAGCGCACTTTTGACCAGATCTCCCATAGATCTAGGTCTTGGAAAAATCCTCTTTTAAACGGTTCGCCGATTTTCGGATCGTATTTGAAGCCGCAGCTACCGTCTTCGAACTTCTTCACGCTGTGGGCGACGAGATGGCGCCACTGCGGGTCGGTAAATGGCCCAAAAGTGGAGTACACCTTACGTAAGTTAATTTCGAATTCCTCAAGGTTGGCGAAATGCGGGTCTTTGCCGACGTAATCGCCTATGCGGCGCAGCGCCTCTGCAGGAACGAGCCAGCCGACATCGTTCATAATAAGGCGCCGTATCGGAGATTTCGATTGCGCTGCCAGCATCATGCCAATCAATCCTCCCATCGAGGTACCCACCCAGTCAATATAACGCTCGGACCGACGGTGCAACAGCCTGGCAATGAAGCGAGATACTCGGGTGCCAGGGCCGATTCGCGCAAGCAGCGCGCCCATGTCCGAAAGATAAACGGGGTAACTGTAGTCCTCACTGTGGGTCAGCCAATCGCTTTTTCCGCGGCCGACGATGTCGGGGCATACCACGTGGCAATCGTTTTCCAGCGCCATGGCGAGAAAATCGAAATCGCGCGAATTACGGGTGAGGCCGTGCACGCAAACGACGGCGTGCGGATTGTCAGGATTGCCCCAATCGGTGTACGCAATGCGATGAAAACCGTGCGGACCGAGGCTCAGAAAACTGTTTTCCCGCATTGTTTGTCCTTGGTAAGTTCAGTTATGGTATCGCCCGACATGCCGTGATCACCGTTTTTATCCACCTGCAGTCACTCCTTACCGTGCTGAACCGATAACAGTTTTCTTGGCCAGTATCGGCTTTGGTCATTTTTCTGATTTTCTCCGACTTGATATTGACCACGTGCCAAGTTAGCCCCATGCGCTCATATTTCTGCCGTTCAATGATTATGTCCTCGAGAGGACTTTCGGAAAACCACACCCATTCATCAAGGAAATCGTTGACCAATGCGTCTAACACCTGATACAGATCATCATCAATCTTTTCGCCAGGTATCAGCTCCTGGTAACCAGAGTTCCGGCTTTCTTCGTTATAAGTCCAATGTTCAGTCCACTCGGCTCCCAAACCGTTACTTGAGTAAAGCTCAGCTAGGTTGTGCTGTTTGCTAATTTTGAAAAAGGCATTATGTTTGCCGGTAAGAACATACCCTGCGTATTCACCGGCGCCAATATTCCTGAAGGCCATGGCATGTCTGAGATAGCCGTTTTTTTCGACCGCGATGTCTAATTGCATTGCGCCGCTGTCACGCGCAGAGTCGGCAAGTGATTGTAGGTGTTGGTCGGTGAGTTTGCCGTTCTGCATCACCGCACTGCCGTTAACCGCGTCGCGGTGGTTCATCCATTGCAGCTTGATCATCAGGTCTGGAAAGGCCTGCGAGGCGGTCACGAGGGCCGGGAAGGGGATGCCTTGGTTGGTTTCGAAGCGATAAGTCAGGTCGTTCGAGATGTATTGTTCCTGGAAATTCTGGATAGAGCTTTCTTCGGAAAGCAGGACGGTAATCTGCTGCTTGAACGCTTCTAGCAGTCCACTATCCCCACTCACGGTTACGCTGGCCTGGAATATTGCAGTCATCTCGGATTCTGTTGAATTAACTAGACCTGTTGCACGCGATCGCTTCCATTGCGGCTGGCATTATCGCATTGCTGAGCCGATGGAGTCTAAGCCGTTGTCCCCGCAGTCTTTGGGGAGCGCCGCTCTGCGGAATGTGAGAATAATTAAAGACACGGCGAAAAATGCGGGTCCATGAGTAAAATTGTAAACGCTGCATAGAGCTCAAGACCGAAAACATCTGGATTTTTCATGCAGAATTGATCGCCGAGGGGATATGCCCTCGGCGATATTTTTTAAACTCGTGTGGTGGAGGCGGGGGGAATCGAACCCCCGTCCGCAGGCCCTCTACATGCAGTTCTACATACTTAGTCAGGCTATTTGATTTAGCCGGAAAGCCGCCAGCCGACGGGCTGCGCTACGGCGAGTTACCTATTATTTAATGTCGCTCAAAGTAACCCTGAGCAACACGATCTCATGTAAATGACTCTGTTGTCGGTTGCCCGACCCGGCCCATGAGCGATCCGGTGCAGAGTCCAGCCGGGATTAAGCGGCTAGAGCGTAACGCATGTCGTTCGCGTTTAATTGCTTTCCAGTGGATTTGCGAGGGAACTGGTCCTCGGTATGCTCTGCGCTGCGTTGCGACCTACGTCGAAACCTGGTCGCCCCCATTTCTGGAAAACTGAAAAGAAGCAGCAATAATTATCCCATAAATGGGTGCGCTCAGAGAAATTGCAAGATTTCAAGAGGGCTGAAGATATACGCATCGGCGCCCCAGGTTTCGGGACGGACGCCGTTTCCGAGATAGCCGTAGCGGGCGACTATGGACTGCATGCCCGCGGCGCGTGCCGCGAGCACGTCGCGTTCATCGTCCCCGACATACACGCAAGCCGGCGCCGGTACGCCGATTTTGCCGCTTGCCAAAAGCAGCGGCTCGGGGTGCGGCTTTGAGTTAATGCCGGTATCGCCGCTCACGATGCAGGAAGCGCGGTGGTCGAGCTTGAGCTTTTGCAGCAATGGCAGGGTGAAGCGCTCCATCTTGTTAGTAACCACGCCCCACGGCAAACGTCTCGCTTCCAGTTCCGCCAACACTTCCGGAATGTCGGCAAAAAGCCGGGTGTCGTGGCAAAGGTGTTCCTCGTAGAAATTTAGAAATTCATTGCGCCGGGCGTCGTAGATCGCGTCTCCGGGGGCAAGATCGAAACCGATTTTCATCAGCCCGCGGCCGCCTTGTGAAACATAGGGGCGGATGCTCGACAAAGGCAGGGCAGTCAAACCATGCTTTTCGCGCTGACGGTTCAGCGCGTACGCGAGATCCGGCGCAGTGTCTGCTAGAGTGCCGTCGAGATCGAACAGCACGGCTTTAATCATATTGAAAAACGAAGCGAGACGAAAAGCTCGAAATGTCCGGCATCAATCTACCTTTGCATGCAAGATGTAATTAACGTCAGTGTCGGCCCCGAGCATATAAATCTTGCTGAACGGATTGTAGTTAATGCCGGTAATGTGTTCCACCGTGAGGCCAGCGTCGCGGCAAAAACGCGCGAGTTCGGAGGGTTTAATAAATCTGGTGTAATCATGCGTGCCGCGAGGCAAAAGCTTGAGGACATACTCGGCGCCGATAACCGCTAAAAGGTACGATTTCAAATTGCGGTTAATGGTGGAAAAAATCACATGTCCGCTTGGCTTGACGAGTTCGGCGCAGGCGCGCACCGTGCTCGCGGGTGCCGGCACGTGCTCCAGGATTTCCATGCAGGTGACTAGGTCGTAATGCTGCGGCTGCTCGCGCGCCAGTTCTTCCGGCGCAATCTCCCGGTACTCCACCTGGTTGCCGCTTTCAAGCAGATGCAGCCGCGCAACCTTGAGGGCTTGTACTCCCAGGTCTATTCCGGTGACATGTGCTCCGCGCGCCGCCATGCCCTCGGACAAGATGCCCCCGCCGCAGCCCACATCCAGCACGACCTTGCCGTTGAGGCCGCTGAGCTCCTCAATGTATTCGAGGCGTAGCGGGTTTATGTCATGCAGCGGCTTGAACTCGGCCCCTGGATCCCACCAGCGGTGCGCGAGATCGCTGAATTTTTCAAGCTCTTGCGGATCGACGTTCATCGCCTGTCCAGCGCCGGGAGTTCAAAGTTAAATATTCAGGATATACGCTTAACCGTGAGCCCTCAACCTTCATTGCCGATTTTCTCCTGCCAGTAGCGCGCATTAGCGGCAAGTTCTTTTGCGTTCAAAGTTGTTAATCGACGGTTGTCGAGCAGCAATTTCCCGTTTACCCAGACATGACTTACCTGCTCTCGATCCGCGACATACACGAGGTGTGAAACCGGGTCGAAGCACGGCGAAAGCTCGAGGCTCGAAAAATCCACGGCGATAATATCTGCCGCCTTGCCTGTTGCCAGCGAGCCGATTCTGCCATCGAGACCTAAAGCCTTCGCGCCGTTAAGGGTGGCCATTCGCAGAGCCTGTCGAGCAGGCAGGGCATCGGCTTTGGCGCTTACCGCTTTTGCGAGCACCGCCGCAAGGCGCATTTCCCCGAATACGTCCAAACGATTGTTGCTCGCCGCGCCATCGGTACCAAGCCCAACGTTGATGCCGTGATCCAGTAACAAAGCAACAGGCGCGAATCCGCTGGCAAGTTTCAGATTGGATGACGGGCAATGAGCAATATTGCATGAATGATTCGCCAAAAACGCGATTTCTTGGGATGTGACATGTGCGGCGTGCACGCCGATGAAGCCGGGTCCCAACAGGCCCAACGTATGCAGTCGCTCCAGCGGTCGCATCTTGTATTGGGCCAGACTGTGCTGGATTTCGTCATTTGTTTCCTGTAGATGGATGTGAATGGGCAAGTCTAGCTGCTGAGCATACGTGAGGAGTTTTTCAAATGTCCTATCGCTCACGGTATAAGGGGCGTGAGGTGCCATGCAAAACGATAGCAACGGGTGTGGATGCAGCTCGTCGCGAGCCGCCAGTCCCTTGTTGAGGTAATCCTCGGGGTCTCCTGCGTAGTTGCTTGGAAATTCGATGACGATGATCCCGATTGCGGCGCGCATGCCGGTTTCAACAGCCGCCTTCGCGGCTGCCCCCGGAAAGAAATACATGTCGTTGAAGCAGGTGATGCCGCCGCGCAGCATTTCCGCGCAGGCGAGCAACGTGCCGTCATGAACGAATTGCTGCGAGACATGCTTTGCTTCAGCCGGCCAAATATGGTGATTCAGCCAGTCCATCAGCGGCAGGTCGTCTGCCAGTCCCCGCATCAGTGTCATCGCCGCATGAGTGTGAAGATTGACAAGTCCTGGAATGAGCGCATGGTTTTCCAACCTCACCTCTTGTTTCGCACTGAAGCGCGCGTGCGCTTCGGCGGTAGGCAATACCGCTTGTATCGTTCCATTGCCGATGGCAATAGAATGCTTTGGCAAAACATCTGGTGGTTCGACGGGAATCACCCAGCCTGCGTCAATCAGCGTGTCGACATCGGATGGCATAGCATCCTAAAAAATAAAAAAGCCCTGCGCGAGGCAGGGCTTCAATTGTAACTGCGTTTGTTTTTATTGTCCTTCGGGGACAACGGCTGTCACATCAACGTCTACGCGGCGGTCAGGCTGCAGGCAATCGATGAGCTGTTTGCGCTTCATGTTTTTGCATTGATCCGGGGTCGTCACAGGCTCGCTCTCTCCCTTGCCTACTGCTTCAATCTTGTGAGCGTGAACGCCATGCGAAACGAGGTAATCGGCTACCACCTGGGCGCGTTTTTCAGAAAGCTTCTGGTTGTAAGCAGGCGGGCCCAACCTGTCGGTATAGCCGGTGACGGTAACTGTTTCATACTCGGCGTTCTGCAATCGGCCCGCGAGTTCGGCAAGCCGTTCTTCCCCACGCGGGCGCAATTCCGCTTTATTGAAATCGAAGAACGCGTCTGCCGAAAGCGTAATGTGTTCCGGTGCTGGCGGTGGCGGCGGTGGCGGAGCCGGTTCTGGTTCTGGCTCCGGCGGTGGCGCCTCAGCCACGGGCGGCGGTGGCGGTTCGCACAGTTCCTTCGGCATCAGGTCCTTTTCACATTGGCAGCCGATTGGGAACTGTTCTCCGGGTAATATGACCTGTTCGGCAAGCTCCTTCGTCCAGTAGCCGGTCCTCCAACACAGGCCGGCGCCACTGCGGGCGAGGACGCCACGCTGGTCGACTAGATAGGGCATGGGGAGGTTTGAGGTTTGTGCTAGCGCCGCAGACACGCCTAACCCCAAAGTGGCCACGGTGGCCGCTATAAAAAGCAGTTTTGAAAATTGCTTGGTCATAATTCCTCCTCTTTTTTAACGACTTGATGCTGATTGTTGACCACCTTTGTATAAAGGGGTAGGGGTGCCCTCGTTTAAAAGCATACTAATTGAATCACGGGTTTTTGGCAATTTTATTACTGTTGTTTTGGTGTCATCCAGCGAGCTTCTCGGGATATGCGCTGCTTGGCCTTAACCGCCCGCGCATGATAAAATTTACAGCTTTAATTTGCTGAAAATTCAGCTCTGAAACTCGTTTAAAAAACACTCTATTTCATGGACCAATTCGCCAAAGAAACCCTGCCTGTCAGCCTCGAAGAAGAGATGCGCCGCTCGTATCTTGATTACGCAATGAGTGTCATCGTGGGTCGCGCATTGCCTGACGTACGGGATGGCCTAAAGCCCGTGCACCGGCGGGTGCTGTTTGCAATGCACGAAGCCAATAATGTATGGAACCGTCCTTATGTGAAATGCGCGCGCATCGTCGGTGATGTGCTCGGCAAGTACCACCCACACGGGGACACCGCGACTTATGAAGCTCTGGTACGCATGGCGCAGGACTTTTCCATGCGCTACACGCTCATTGACGGGCAGGGAAACTTCGGCTCGGTGGACGGCGACGCACCGGCGGCCTACCGCTACACCGAATGCCGCATGGATCGGCTTTCCTCAGAGATTCTGGCTGACATCGACAAGGAAACGGTGGATTTTGCACCCAATTACGACGGCAAGGAACAGGAACCCGCGGTATTGCCGACTAGGGTACCGAACCTGCTGGTCAACGGTTCATCCGGGATCGCAGTCGGCATGGCGACCAATATTCCGCCTCATAACTTGAATGAAGTGGTGGACGGCTGCCTTTCGCTTCTAAAGAACCCGCAAACCGATCTTGACGAATTAATTGAAACGATTCCGGCCCCGGATTTCCCGACCGCCGGCATCATATACGGTGTCGCCGGTGTTAGGGACGGCTATCGCACAGGGCGCGGGAGGATAGTGATCCGCGCCCGGACGCATTTCGAAGAAATGGAGAAAGGCAATCGCCAACTGATTATTGTTGATGAGCTTCCTTACCAGGTAAATAAAGCCGCGCTGCTGACAAGAATTGGCGAGCTGGTGCGCGACAAGAAAATCGACGGCATTTCTGATCTGCGCGACGAATCGGACAAGTCAGGTATGCGCGTGGTGATTGAACTCAAGCGCGGTGAGAACCCCGAGGTGGTGCTGAATAACCTCTACAAAGAGACGCAGCTGCAGGACACGTTCGGTATGAACATGGTTGCGCTGGTCGACAACCAGCCGCGCCTGCTCAATCTCAAGGAGCTTCTCGAATCCTTCCTGCGCCACCGCCGCGAAGTGGTGACGCGGCGCACCGAGTTCGAATTGCGCAAAGCACGCGAGCGCGCGCATATCCTCGAAGGTTTGGCAGTGGCGCTCTCTAACGTGGACGAGATCATCGGACTTATCAAGGCGGCGGAATCCCCGCCAGTGGCAAAAACACAGTTGATGGCACGGCACTGGCGTTCCAAGCTGGTCGAGGACATGCTGCGCCGAGCGAGCTCAGATGCTTCGCGCCCGGACGGCCTCGGCGCGGAATTCGGTTTGCGCAAGCAGGGCTATTTCCTGTCCGATGTGCAGGCGCAGGCGATTCTGGAATTACGCTTGCAGCGGCTGACCGGCTTGGAGCAGGACAAAATTTTTACCGAATACAAGGAAGTGATGGAGAAAATTGCCGATCTCGCGGACGTGCTGGTAAAGCGCGAGCGCATTACCCGCATCATTTCCGACGAACTCATTGCGCTGAAGGAGCAATATGGCGATGAACGCCGCAGCGAGATCGTGGTGGATACCCAAGACCTGGCAATGGAAGATTTGATTGCCTCAGAGGACGTGGTGGTCACCTTGTCGCATGGGGGCTACCTGAAATCGCAGCCGGTTGCCGATTACCGGGCGCAGAAACGCGGCGGGCGCGGTAAGCAGGCGGCGACCACCAAGGAGGACGATTTCATAGACAACCTGTTCATTGCCAATACGCACGACTACATTCTGTGCTTTTCGAACCGCGGCAGGGTTTACTGGCTCAAAGTTTACAACGTACCGCAGGGTAGCCGTGCCAGCCGCGGCAAGCCCATCGTCAATCTCGTGCCGCTGATGGAGCATGAAAAGATTACCGCGGTACTGCCGGTCAAGGAATTTGACGATCAGCACTTCGTATTCATGGCAACTGCCAACGGCACCGTCAAGAAGACAGCGCTCTCCGCATTTTCGCGGCCGATGTCAAAAGGCATAATCGCGGTGAATCTGGAGGACGGGGATTATCTGGTCGGGGCAGCCCTCACCGATGGCAAGCAAGACATCATGTTGTTTTCGGACGGCGGCAAAGCGATGCGTTTCGCTGAGCAGGAAGTGCGCTCGATGGGCCGCAATGCGGCAGGCGTGCGAGGCATGAAGCTGGCCGCGGATCAGCATGTGATTTCGTTGCTTACCGCGCAGGATGAAACGCAGTCGGTGCTGACGGCGACTGAAAACGGTTTTGGCAAACGCACACCAATTGCTGAATATACGCGACACGGCCGCGGCACGCAGGGAATGATTGCGATCCGAACCTCGGAGCGCAACGGCAAGGTGGTGGCGGCGACGCTGGTGGATAAAGAGGATGAAATCATGTTGATTACCACCGGCGGAGTGCTGATCCGCACGCGTGTTTCGGAAATTCGTGAAATGAGCCGCTCGACCCAAGGTGTAAGGCTGATTGATCTCGGGGAAGGCGAGAAGCTTGCAGTTTTGGGAAAAGTGGTCGAGAGGGATGAGGAAAACAATGGAGAGGGAACCCCTTGATGAACGACGTAAAAGGATTTACTGCTACGGCGCGCGTCTATAATTTCAGTCCCGGGCCGGCAATACTGCCGCAGGAGGTGCTGGAGCGCGCGCGCGAAGAACTGCTGAATTGGCGCGGCAGCGGCATGTCAGTAATGGAAATGAGCCACCGCGGCAAGGAATTTACATCCATCATCCAGCGCGCCGAAGCAGATGTGCGCGAGCTGATGCGCATACCGGCCCATTACAAAGTGTTGTTCCTGCAAGGCGGTGCTAGCTTGCAGTTTGCCATGGCCCCCCTCAACCTGTTGTGCGGAAAAAAATCAGCTGACTATATTTACTCCGGTGAATGGTCGAAGAAGGCGATAGCCGAGGCAAAAACATTCTGCGCGGTGAATATTGCGGCTTCCTCTGAAGACGCAGGATTTACCTACGCGCCGGCGCAGGACCAGTGGCGGCTTGATGCGAATGCAGCCTACGTGCATTACACGCCCAACGAAACCATAGGCGGGGTGGAGTTTCACTGGGTACCCGAAACCGGTGACGTTCCGCTGGTGGCCGACATGTCTTCGAACATATTATCGCGCGAGATCGACGTGAGCCGATTCGGACTGATTTACGCGGGAGCGCAGAAGAATATTGGGCCTGCCGGGTTGACCATTGTCATCATCCGCGAAGATTTACTGGGGCGGGCGCTACCCGGCATGCCCTCAATGCTGGATTATAAGGTTCATGCGGACAATGATTCGATGTACAACACACCGCCTGCCTACGCGATTTACGTTGCCGGGCTCAACTTCCAGTGGCTGAAAAAGAACGGCGGCATCGCCGCGATGGAAGCGCGCAACATCGAAAAGTCCCGACTGCTTTACGATTTTCTCGACAACAGCCGTTTTTTTCGCAATCCGGTGAGAAAAAACGACAGGTCGCGCATGAACATTCCTTTCACACTCAAGAATGCAGCGCTCGAAGAGCAATTTCTGAATCAGGCGAAAGCGAGAGGACTGGTGCATCTCAAAGGACATCGTTTGGCTGGCGGCATGCGCGCATCCATTTATAATGCGATGCCGGTGGAAGGCGTGCGCGCTTTGGTTGAATTCATGCGTAATTTCGAGATTCAGTATGGCTGAAACCTATCATGTTCTCACTCTCAACCAGATTTCAGCGCATGGCTTGAAACGTTTCTCGCACAATTATGTCGTGGGCAATCAGGTCGCCGAGCCGGACGCGATCCTGGTGCGTTCGCACGATATGCACGAGATACCGGTTCCGCCCAAGGTCAAGGCCATAGGCCGCGCCGGCATCGGCACCAATAACATTCCGGTAAAAAAAATGAGCGAGCGCGGCGTGCCGGTATTTAACGCGCCGGGCGCCAACGCCAATGCCGTGAAAGAGTTGGTGCTGGCGGCGCTTTTGATGGCAGCGCGCAACCTGGT
This sequence comes from Burkholderiales bacterium, assembly GCA_035624615.1. GTDB lineage: Bacteria > Pseudomonadota > Gammaproteobacteria > Burkholderiales > JAHFRG01 > JAHFRG01. The sequence continues at coordinate 49,676 of DASPRE010000002.1, forward strand.
ACCGGCGATGCGTTTCGTGGACGCGCTGCAGGGCGACCAGGAGACCATGAACAAAAAAGTGGAGGAAGGCAAAAAACAATTTTCCGGAATCGAGTTGCCGCATCGTTCACTGGGAATCATCGGCCTCGGCGCCATTGGCGGCATGGTGGCGGACGCAGCGCTCAAACTCGGCATGCGCGTGGTCGGTTTTGATCCTGAGATCACTGTAGAAGCGGCCTGGAACGTGCCTTCGCAAGTGAAGAAGGCGCACAGCATCGATGAAGTGCTGAAAAATAGCGATTTCGTCACTTTGCACGTGCCGCGCTTGGAAGTTACGCGCAACATGATAGACGGCAGGCGCATAAACACCATGCGCCAAGGTGCGGTTCTGCTCAATTTCGCGCGCGAAGGAGTGGTGGATGAGGACGCGGTGCTGGCCGGGCTGGCCGCGCGGAAAATCAAATATTACATGTGCGATTTTCCCTCGCCCAAGCTCAACGGGCAGGCAGGTGTGGTAGCGCTGCCGCACCTCGGCGCGTCCACGCAGGAGGCCGAAGATAATTGTGCGGTAATGGTTGTGGATCAAGTGCACGATTATCTTGAGCACGGCAACATTCTCAACTCCGTGAATTTCCCAAATGTCGTCATGGAGCGTGAATCCTCATACCGCTTGGGCATTGCCAACGCCAATGTGCCGAACATGGTGGGGCAAATCTCCACCGCCGTGGCTAAGGCCGGCATCAACATTCATAATATGGTGAACAAATCCAAGGGGGATATGGCGTATACGCTGGTAGATCTGGACAGCCCCGCGCCACCTGAACTTATCCAGCAGATTGCCAAAATTTCCGGCGTGCTTTCGGTGCGTTATCTGCCGCTGACGGCTGGATAGTTCTGAATAGCGGATGAAAGACGCATACATTTGTTAACGGCATTGCAGATCGTTTTCAATAATGGTGGTTCGCACGATTCGGCTCGGCAGACTCGCAAGTATTTGATTTAAAGCGATGGTATAATGGCGAGCCTTATTTATAAGGTCACCATGAGCGACGAGCTTAAAAAACTACGCGCAAGTATCGATGCGCTGGATCGGCAGGTGCTCGAGCTCATCAATCGCCGCGCCACACACGCCCGTTCCATCGGCCAGCTCAAGAATGGCGCGGTTTACCGTCCCGAGCGAGAAGCGCAGATTTTACGGCGCATAAAGGAAGCCAACCCCGGTCCGCTCTCTGACGAAACCGTGGCGCGCTTGTTCCGTGAAATCATGTCGGCCTGCCTGGCGCTGGAGAAACCTATGGCCGTTAGTTACTTGGGACCGCAAGGAACATTTAGCGAAGCGGCCGCGATTAAGCATTTCGGCCACGCCGCGCACTCGATAGCCTGTACTTCGATAGACGAGGTGATGCAAAAGGTAGAAGCCGGCGAAGTGGATTATGCGGTAACGCCGGTTGAAAATTCCACTGAAGGCGCGGTGGGCAGGACTCTCGATTTGATGCTCGCCACTCCGCTTAAAATTTGTGGCGAGGTCGTATTGCGCGTGCACCAGCATTTACTGCGCAAATCCAAAGGGCGCAAAAATATCAGGCGGATTTATTCGCACGCGCAATCGTTCGCCCAATGCCATGAGTGGTTGAACGTGAATCTTCCGGGCGTTCAGCGAGTGAATGTGGCCAGCAATGCCGAGGCAGCACGTCTTGCCGGCAAGGATGCGGGAAGTTGTGCAATTGCAGGGGACATGGCGGCGGAACGCTACGGTTTAAACATTTTGAACACTAATATCGAGGACGAGCCGAACAACACCACACGTTTCTGGATACTCGGCGCGCATGATGCGGAGCCTTCGGGTAAGGACAAGACATCGCTGGTGATGTCCAGCAAAAATGTTCCAGGAGCGGTGCACCAGTTGCTTACGCCGCTTGCGCATTATGGGGTGAGCATGAGCAAACTGGAATCACGCCCTTCGCGAACCGGTCTTTGGGAATATGTATTTTTTGTTGACATTGAAGGGCACCAGCAGCAAGAAAATGTGGCAAAGGCGCTTGCCGAGCTTGGCGAAAAAGCCGCTTTCTTGAAAATCCTTGGCTCGTACCCGGCCGCGGTGCTTTAACCTCGCCTCGGACGGTACCTTGAAGAGAATGGACCACATGGATTTATGTGACCTTGCTCCTCCCTACATCCGTGCCATGGCGGCTTACCAGCCGGGGAAACCGATTTCCGAACTCGAGCGCGAGCTCGGGCTGAAAGAGATCGTCAAGCTCGCATCCAATGAAAATCCGCGCGGTGCTAGCCCCAAGGCGCTCGCTGCGATTCGCGAAGCGTTATCTGACATCGCGCGCTACCCAGACGGCAGTGGATATGCCCTGAAACATGCCTTGTGCTGCCGGCACAAAGTAAAACCCGAGCAGATTGTGCTGGGCAACGGCTCAAACGATGTGCTTGAGCTTGCTGCGCGCGCATTTCTTGCTCCAGGAACGCAGGCGGTCTACTCGCAACACGCGTTTGTGGTGTACCGCCTGGCGACGCAGGCGTGCGGCGCTCAGGGGGTGGAAGCGACGGCAAAAAATTTCGGTCATGACGTCGATGCGATGCTACAAGCGGTAACGGCGCAAACGCGCATCGTATTTATCGCCAACCCCAACAATCCTACGGGCACGCTGCTTTCCGCTGCGGAGCTGCTAGATTTTTTGCACCGGCTTTCCAAGCAGGTATTGGTGATTCTGGACGAGGCCTATAACGAGTATTTGGCGGATGACATGAAAAGTCCCAGCGTCACCTGGCTGAAGGAATTTTCCAATTTGGTTGTTACGCGCACTTTTTCCAAAGCTTATGGTCTGGCGGGGCTGCGCGTGGGCTATGCACTGGCGCATCCGCAAGTAGCCGACCTGATGAACCGTGTGCGCCAGCCATTCAATGTTAACAGTATCTCCCAAGCCGCCGCGGTCGCGGCGCTCGAGGATCACGATTTTGTCAAGCAGAGCTACGAGCTCAACCGTCAAGGCATGAAGCAAATTACGCAAAGCTTTAAGCGCCTGGGAATCCGCTTTATTCCGTCTTACGGAAATTTCGTGTGCTTCCACGTGGGTGACGCCCATGCCTTGTATCAGCGCCTATTGGAGCGCGGAATAATTGTTCGTCCCATCGCTGATTATGGAATGTCGGAGTGGTTGCGGGTAACCATCGGCCTGGCCGAAGAGAACGAAAAATTCCTCACGACCCTTGAGACAATTCGCGAAGCGGCGTGAAATGGCAAGACGGTCACTAGACAAGCTGGTGATTTTCGGCGTCGGACTGATCGGCGGCTCATTTGCTTTGGCAGTGAAACGCGCCGGCCTAGCAAAGCACGTGGTCGGCGTCGGACGGAGCCGCGCCAACATGGAAAAAGCACTGCGCCTAGGCGTGATTGATGAACTCGCTGAACATACGGCTGGAGCGCTGCGTGGCGCCGATCTGATCTTGTTGGCGCTGCCGGTTGGGCAAATGCGCCGGGTGATGCGCGCGATTGCGCCGTATTTGGAGACCCATACTGTTGTCACCGATGCCGGAAGCACCAAGCAGGATGTAGTGGCCATTGCGCGAGAATGCCTGGCGGTACATTTGAAGCGCTTTGTTCCAGCCCACCCGGTCGCCGGAGCGGAATTGAGCGGAGTGGGCGCGGCCAGCGCCGATCTTTTTGTTAACAAGAATCTGGTGTTGACGCCCCTTGCGCAGACCGACAAGAGAGTATTAAAGCAGGTCAAAGACTTGTGGGAGGCATGCGGTGCCAGGGTGAGCGAAATGACGCCACGGCAGCACGATGAAATCTTTGCTGCGGTCAGCCATTTGCCGCATTTGCTTGCCTACGCGCTGATGGACGTAATCGCATCGAAACCCAACGCTGCCAAGTTGTTAAATTACGCGGCAAGCGGCTTCCGCGATTTTACTCGCATTGCCGGAAGCTCCCCGGAAATGTGGCGTGACATCGCTCTAGCGAACCGAACTACACTGCTCAACCAACTTTCAGTGTATCAAAAGCAATTGAAGCGCATCGCCGACCTGATTAGAAAAAGCGACGGTGCCGCGCTGGAAAACATCTTCACCCGCGCGCGTAACGCGCGCGCGAAGTGGTTGCTGGACAAATAAAAAGATGTCTCTTGATTTTCGAGTCGAACCGGGCGGCGTGCTTTCAGGCAGGCTGCGCGCACCGGGAGATAAATCCATTTCCCACCGGGCCATCATGCTTGGCTCCATCGCCGAAGGCGTGAGCGAAATCAGCGGATTTCTCGAAGCCGAAGATACGCTTGCCACGGTGAATGCAATGCGCGCCATGGGAGTGCGCATCGAAGGCCCGACAAAGGGTAAAGTCCAGGTTAGCGGCGCAGGTCTGCGCGGCCTGAGAAACCCGAAAAAAGTGCTGGATTGCGGCAACTCGGGCACATCGATGCGATTGCTATGTGGCTTGCTCGCCGGCCAGTCCTTCAATTGCGAATTGACCGGAGACGACAGCTTGCGCAAGCGGCCAATGGAACGCATTACAGCCCCTTTGCGTGAAATGGGGGCGGATATCATCACCGCGAAGAACGGCACTGCGCCGCTCAAGCTGCGAGGCGTCTCCGAATTGAGCGGTATCAATTACCTAATGCCGGTGGCGAGCGCCCAAGTGAAATCGGCGCTGTTGCTTGCCGGCCTTTATGCCAAAGGCCGCACTTGCGTCACCGAGCCTGCGCCCGCTCGGGATCACACTGAGCGCATGCTGCAAGGATTCGGTTACACGGTGCACCGCGCCGGCAGCACCATTTGCATCGACGGCGGCGGGAAACTGAAAGGAACGAACATCGATGTACCTGGCGATATTTCTTCAGCAGCATTTTTTATGGTCGGCGCAAGCATCGCGCCGGGATCGGATATCACGCTTACCCATGTCGGGGTTAATCCCACGCGCACCGGAGTGATCGAAATTTTGCGCTTGATGGGGGCGGACATTACTCTGTTTAATCACCGTAACGTTGCCGGCGAAGCGGTGGCGGATGTGCGAGTGCGCTATTCGCACCTCAAAGGCATTGTGATTCCACGCGGATTGGTGCCGCTCGCGATAGACGAATTCCCAGTTTTGTTTGTTGCAGCAGCCAGTGCCGAAGGGGAAACGGTGCTTGCCGGGGCCGAGGAGTTGAGGATTAAGGAAAGCGACCGAATCCAGGTGATGACGGAGGGTCTACGTAAAATGGGCGCTGCCGCGCAGCCTGCTCCAGACGGTATGCGAATCCGGGGTGGTGCCTATTCCGGTGGGGAGATTGAAAGCCACGGTGACCATCGCGTGGCTATGGCATTTGCGATAGCCGCTTTGCGCGCCGCAAGCCCCGTCACCATCCATGATTGCGCCAACGTGGCGACTTCTTTTCCCGGCTTCCCCGTACTGGCGCGAAGTGCCGGACTCAGAATCAGCGAGGTGCAGGGGTGAGAGATGAGGCGAACAAACCGCCGGTAGTTGCTATCGACGGGCCATCGGCCTCAGGAAAGGGCACGGTGGCGCAGCGGGTGGCGCGCGAGTTGGGATTTCACTGTCTGGACAGCGGTACGCTTTATCGTCTCGTTGCGTTAACTGCGCAAAAGCGGGGCGTGGCGCTGGATGACGAAACAGCGCTAGCCGCGCTGGCGCAGGGTCTCCAGGCGCAGTTTCAAGGCGAAGAGGTCCTGATGGACGGCGTGCGCGTTACCGATCAAATCCGTTCCGAAACTTGTGCTGCAGATGCTTCCAAGGTTGCCGCATTTCCTAAAGTGAGGCTGGCGCTGCTCGGCAAGCAGCGCGCATTCCGCAAACCTCCGGGCTTGGTTGCTGAAGGCCGTGATATGAGCTCTACTGTGTTTCCCGACGCAAGACTTAAGGTATTTCTCACAGCGAGCCCCGAAGCGCGTGCCGCGCGCAGATATAAACAGTTGATCGAAAAAGGAATGTGTGCTAGCATTTCAACCCTTTTGCAAGAGATTAAAGAACGCGACGCGCGTGACAGCGAGCGCCCAGTTGCTCCCTTGCGACGAAATGCCGGTGCAGGTCTTCTAGATAGCACCGCGCTTAGCGTAGAGGAAGTAGTTGCCGAGGTTGTCGCAAGATATCGTGCTCTCTTATTGTAAGTTTGTGAGTGCTTGAGGTTTGCCAAAACTTTAGGCTGTTTTTAACCAACCCCCGTCGTCACGACGGTTTGCAGGTGTTAGTTTAATGATGATTAATGCTTCCCCGGCTTCAGAAAGCTCTGAAAATTTCGCCACGTTATTTGAAGAAAGCCTGTCCCGCCAAGAAATGCGCGTGGGCGAGGTGATTACCGCCGAAGTTATTCGCGTCGACATGAATTATGTAGTTGTTAATGCCGGTCTTAAATCCGAAAGTTTCATTCCGGTAGCGGAATTCCAGAACGATAAGGGCGAAGTCGAGGTTAAGGCCGGTGATTTTGTGGAAGTCGCTATTGAAGCGTTGGAAGACGGTTATGGCGAAACCCGGTTATCGCGCGAAAAAGCCAAACGGCTTGCAGCTTGGCACCAGCTTGAGGTGGCTCTTGAGAAAGGGACTCTGGTGCAAGGACTGATCAATGGCAAAGTCAAAGGCGGGCTCACGGTCATGGTGAATGGCATCCGTGCTTTTTTGCCCGGCTCATTGGTGGATATACGACCCGTCAAGGATACGAATCCTTACGAAGGCAAGGAAATGGAATTCAAGGTAATCAAGCTCGACCGCAAGCGCAACAACGTGGTGGTGTCGCGGCGCGCGGTTCTCGAGGCGAGTCAAGGTGCGGAGCGCCACGCATTTTTGCAAAGCCTGCAGGAAGGCGCAGTGGTCAAGGGCGTAGTAAAAAATATCACCGATTATGGCGCGTTTGTAGATTTAGGCGGCATTGACGGTCTGCTGCATATCACTGATCTGGCATGGCGCCGCGTCCGTCATCCTTCCGAAATTCTTTCGGTAGGTGACGAGGTTGAGGCAAAGGTGCTCAAGTTTGACCAGGAAAAAAACCGTGTATCGCTGGGACTGAAGCAACTGGGCGATGACCCGTGGGTCGGGCTCTCCCGACGCTATCCACAGGGTACGCGGCTGTTCGGCAAAGTGAGCAATCTGACCGATTACGGCGCATTTGTGGAAATCGAGCAAGGCATTGAGGGTCTGGTGCATGTGTCGGAGATGGACTGGACCAACAAGAATGTCCATCCAACCCGTGTAGTGCAGCTCGGTGACGAAGTGGAAGTGATGATTCTGGAAATTGATGAGGAACGCCGCCGTATTTCGCTCGGCATGAAACAGTGCAAGCCCAATCCCTGGGAAGAATTCGCTCTCAATCACAAAAAGAACGACCGGGTGCGCGGGCAAATCAAGTCCATTACCGATTTCGGAATATTCATCGGTCTACCGGGAGGCATTGACGGGCTGGTGCACTTATCCGACCTGTCTTGGACGCAGCCGGGTGAAAATGTGGCGCGCAACTATAAGAAAGGTGACGAAGTTGAAGCGGTTGTGCTGTCCATTGATGTTGAGCGCGAACGTATCTCGCTCGGCATCAAGCAACTGGACGGCGACCCGTTTACCAGCTATATCGCCACGCATGACAAAAACAGCATCGTGACCGGAAAGGTAAAATCGATTGACGGCAAGGGCGCGGTGATTGCGCTGGATACCGATGTTGAAGGATATTTGCGAGCTACTGAAGTGTCGCGCGATCGTGTTGAAGATATCCGCACCCGTCTAAAGGAAGGCGATGAGGTGAAGGCGATGATCATCAATATCGACCGCAAGAACCGCAACATCAATCTGTCAATCAAGGCGAAAGATTTGGCTGAAGAATCAGAAGCAATGTCGAAAGTGGCAACGGAAGGCGCCGCCAATACGGGTACCACCAATCTTGGCGCGCTGCTGAAAGCAAAGCTGGATGTAAAAAATACCGAACAATGAAGGAAAGCCCATGACAAAGTCCGAGCTGATCGTAAAATTGGCGGGGCGTTATCCGCAACTGGTGGCGAAGGATGCGGAGCTTGCCGTGAAAATGATATTGGACGCTATGACAAAAAGCCTGTCGCAGGGTAACCGCATCGAGATCAGGGGGTTTGGCAGCTTTGGCCTAAACTACCGCCCGCCGCGCACTGGGCGCAACCCGAAATCCGGGGAACGAGTGAAAGTTCCGGAGAAATATGTGCCGCATTTCAAGGCTGGCAAGGAACTGCGTGAGCGGGTTGATAGTAATAAAAAGTAAATAGCGTTGCTGTTAGCCAATCAAAGGCGGCATTGTGCATATGCCGCCTTTGTTGCATATAGGGTTTCGGCGCGAATATATGCGATACCTGTCGTGGTTGTTTAAGATTATTTTATTTCTCCTGCTGCTCGGCTTTGCGGTAAAAAATACCGAAACTACGGTAATACATTACTACCTTGGCTACGAATGGCAGGCGCCGCTGGTTGTGATCCTGCTGGTTTTTTTCTGCGTCGGCGCGGCGATTGGAATCATGGCCTGCATCGGTTATATCTTCAGGCAAAAACGCAAGATGCGATTGCTAGAGCGTGAGCTTCGCCTGAAAGATCAGGAAAACAGGCAGGCCGCACAATGACGTTCATTATTGCCGACCCGACCTTTCTCTATCCCTCCTTTGTGGGCATTCAATACTGAAATGGAAATTGAATTCTGGTGGCTGCTCGCATTTCCGCTGTTTTTCGGCCTTGGCTGGATTGCAGCACGCATCGACATCAAACACCTGCTGTCGGAGTCGCGTGCGCTGCCGATGTCTTATTTCAAGGGGCTGAATTTTTTGCTTAACGAGCAGCCAGATAAGGCGATAGAAGCATTCATAGAAGTGGTCAAGGTAGATCCGCAAACGGTGGAATTGCATTTTGCCCTAGGCAACCTGTTCCGGCGCCGCGGGGAAGTGGAGCGCGCCATACGCATGCACCAGAACCTTGTCGAACGCGCCGACTTGGGTCAGGAACAAAAGCTGAACGCCATGTTCGAGCTGGCGAGGGATTATCTCAAGGCAGGATTGCTTGACCGCGCGGAAGAATTATTTACCAAGTTGCAAAGCACGCCCCACGCGGAAGCGGCGTCAAAGCATCTTCTGGAAATTTACCAGCAGGAAAAGGATTGGGCAAAAGCAATTGAGACTGCTCATGCACTCGGCAAAATTACCAATCAGTCATACCAGAAAGAAGTCGCCAATTTTTACTGCGAACTCGCGGCCAATGAAATCATGCATTCCAGGCCGCAAAATGCTAGGCCTCACCTGGAAGCGGCGTTGACGACTCACCGAAAATGCGTGCGCGCCAGTATTCTGCTAGGCGACCTGGAAATGCTGGAAAAGCAGCAAGAAAAAGCCATTGAAGCTTGGAAGCGAATCGAATCACAGGATCCGGCCTATCTTTCGCTAATTGCGGAAAAGCTGCTCAACGCTTACCGTCAACTTGACAAGATAGATGAAGGCCTGCATTTGCTGCGTGGCTATCTTTCCAATTACCCTTCGCTGGATTTGCTGAATGTAGTTTTTCAGACCACCCTGACGCGTCAAGGCGCGGAGCCCGCGTATCAGTTAGTGCGTTATGAAATGAAACGCGCCCCTTCTTTGCTTGGTCTGGACAAGCTCCTGGAAGCGCAAATGCTTGAGGCACCGCTCGAACGACGTCATGATTTGGAACTGATGAAGAATTTGGTGCACAGCCACACTCGTGGCATGGCCATGTACCGTTGTGAAAATTGCGGATTCCGGGCGAGGCAGTTCTACTGGCATTGCCCGGCTTGCGGCGGCTGGGAGACCTACCCGCCCCGCAGAACCGAAGAAGACGAGCTGGCGGCATGAATGAACCGCGAATCATCGTTGCGTTGGATTATGCCGACGCGAATTCCGCTTTGCAGTTTGTCAAAAGGGTCGAGCCTCAAGCCTGCCGTTTAAAGATAGGATTAGAATTGTATACGTCCGCCGGGCCGCAACTGGTTGAGCAATTGGCGCGGCGCGGATTCGGAATGTTCTTGGATCTGAAGCTTCACGACATTCCGCATACTGTTGCGCAGGCCTGCAAAGCAGCTTCCAGACTAGGCGTGTGGATGCTGAGCTTGCATGCCTTGGGAGGAGGCACCATGCTCGCGGCGGCGCGCGAAGCTGTGGGCGGGGTTATGCCTCGGCCGCTCTTGATCGCGGTTACGGTGCCGACTAGCATGGGGCGCGAAGAACTCGGACAGCTTGGAATTGGCGGTGAGATCGACGAAGCCGTATTGCGCCTTGCGCGCGTTGCGCATCAAGCCGGTATGGACGGAGTAGTTTGCTCGGGGCAGGAAGCGCGTCAGCTGAAGAAGCAGTTTGGCCGTGAATTTTGTGTGGTTACCCCGGCTATCAGGCCGGCACAAACGGGCTATGACGATCAGCTACGCGTAACGACGCCGCGCCAAGCCGCGCTCAACGGGGCAGATTATCTGGTCATCGGCAGGCCGGTCACACGGGCCGCCGATCCGCTGCGGGCTTTGGAGGAAATAAACAGGGAAATGGCGGGAAGCCAAGAATGAAAACAAGAAAGAATGCTGTGCCGGAAAGAGGCGATCTTCGCGCGATGAACAGAGCGCGTGTGCTCGTGGTCGGCGACGCCATGCTTGACCGTTATTGGTATGGCGAAGTCGACCGTATTTCGCCTGAGGCACCGGTACCAATCGTAAGAATTGACCAAAAGAAGAAAGATGAGCGACCGGGCGGTGCGGCGAACGTTGCATTCAATGCGGCAGAACTTGGCGCGCAAGTGACCCTGCTTTCGGTCGTGGGCGTGGACGAGCCTGGAGCTAGGCTGGAAAAACTGCTCAAGCACAAGGGCGTCCGTGCCTTGTTGCACCATGACCGTAGCATTATGACTACGGTCAAGCTGCGAGTGGTAGGGCGCCACCAGCAGCTGGTTCGAGTGGATTTCGAGACTTCGCCTAGCCATGAAGTGCTAGCTTCCAAGCTCGCCGACTTTGAAAAAAAACTGCCTGCGTGTGATGTGGTGATCCTGTCCGATTACGGGAAAGGCGGGCTCAAGCACATCGCGCGCATGATTGCGCTTGCCAACCGCGCCGGGAAGGTAGTGCTGGTCGACCCCAAGGGCGACGATTACCAACAATATCGCAATGCCACCATGCTTACCCCTAACCGCGCCGAATTCCAGCAAGTAATGGGGGATTGGAAAAGCGACAAAGAGTTCGCCGCCAAGGCACGGCAATTGATGCGAAAACTCAATCTTAAGGCACTGCTGGTGACCCGAGGCGAGGAGGGCATGACCCTGTTCAGCGATGAAAAAATGGTGCATGTTCCTGCGCAGGCCAGGGAAGTATTTGATGTCAGCGGCGCAGGCGATACCGTAATCGCGGTGCTGGGGGTCATGCTGGCAAGCGGCGCGAAATTACCCGATGCAGTGCGTGTTGCCAATCGCGCAGCGGGCATTGTGGTTGGCAAACTCGGTACTGCTGTGGTGCACCGTGAAGAACTTTTTGCAAGTTAAGGACAACTCGACATGTACACAGTAGTAACCGGAGCCGCCGGGTTTATTGGCTCCAATCTGGTCAAAGCGTTAAATCAGCGTGGTGAAACCAAAATTCTTGCTGTGGACGAACTGAAACCTGCCGACAAATTCGCCAATCTGGTCGATTGCGAAATTGCGGATTTACTCGAGAAAGATGCGTTTCTCGGACGCTTGATCGCAGGAGATTTTGATGACGCTGTCAGCGCTGTTTTACACCAAGGCGCGTGTACCGATACCACCGAGAGCGACGGCCGCTACATGATGCAGAATAACTACCGCTATTCCGTGCAGCTGGTGGATTATTGCCAGGACGAGGACGTGCCGTTTATTTATGCTTCCTCGGCTGCGGTATACGGCGCTGGCAAGGTATTCAAGGAAGAGCGCGAACACGAAGCGCCGCTTAATATTTACGGGTATTCCAAATTTTTGTTTGATCAGATGGCCCGGCGCAGGCTGGGCGGGCGCGGCGCGCAAATCGCCGGCTTGCGCTATTTCAACGTGTATGGCCCGCGAGAGCGCCACAAGGGGAAAATGGCATCAGTGGCTTTGCATTTCTTCGACGAATTTCGTGCGAACGGAAAGGTGAATCTGTTTCATGGCAGTGGAGGTTACACGGACGGCGAGCAGCGGCGCGACTTCATATCGGTCGAAGACGTAATAAAAGTCAACTTATTTTTCCTAGATCACCCAGGGAAATCGGGGATCTTCAACGTCGGTACCGGGACGTCACAAACCTTCAACGAAGTAGCGGTGGCTATGGTCAATGCCTGCCGCAAGAGAACCGCCCCTTTGACCCTGAAGCAAATGCAAGGACAGGATATCATTCATTACATACCTTTCCCCGAAACGCTGCAGGGCAAGTACCAAAATTATACTCAGGCGGATATCAGCGCGTTGCGCGGCGCCGGTTACGAGGAGCCGTTTTTGAATGTGGAGCAGGGCATCGCCCGCTACGTCGAGAGCCTGCTGCAACAGTCTTAAACACGTTTCCGGGTGGGCTTGGAAATTTCAGCGAGGCGTTCGGTATCATAATGACTGGCGCACTGTGAAAGCACCTCATGTATAAAACCATCGAGCAGTTTGTCGGCGATACCCCGCTGGTCAGGTTGAAGCGCATTCCCGGGAATACGACCAATACCATCCTGGTCAAGCTGGAAGGCGACAATCCGGCCGGGTCGGTAAAAGACCGCCCGGCGCTCTACATGATCACGCGCGCCCAGGCGCGCGGCGACATTAAACCGGGAGACACTTTAATCGAGGCGACCAGCGGCAATACCGGAATCGCGCTGGCGATGGCCGCAGCGATGATGGGTTACCGCATGGTGCTGGTAATGCCCGAGCATCTGAGTCTCGAGCGGCGGCAGACCATGCGCGCTTTCGGCGCGGAATTTGTGCTCACGCCTGAAAAAGGAGGAATGGAGGCGGCGAGAGACACCGCTGAACGCATGCGCGATGAAGGGCAGGGGATCATACTGGATCAATTTGCCAACTCGGATAATCCGCTGTCGCATTACGAAGGCACTGGCCCTGAAATCTGGCGCGACACCCAGGGCAAGATTACTCATTTTGTAAGCAGCATGGGCACCACGGGCACCATCATGGGCTGTTCGCGTTTTTTCAAAGAAAAAAACCGGGCGATCCAGATCATTGGTTGCCAACCTACGGAAGGCTCGCAGATACCCGGCATACGCAAGTGGCCGGAAGCGTATCTGCCCAAAATATTCGACCGCAAGCGCGTGGATCGCGTGATCGAAGTGAGCCAGCAAGACGCCGAGGAAATGACACGCAGGCTCGCCCGTGAAGAAGGCATATTCGCAGGCATCTCTTCAGGCGGTGCACTGTGGGCGGCGCTGCAGGTTTCTGCGGAAGCGAAAAATGCCGTGATCGTGTCAATCGTGTGTGATCGCGGCGACCGTTATTTGTCCACCGGCGTGTTCCCGGCGTAATCGATGACGCCTGTCCTAGCCTTTGACATTGAGACGGTCCCTGACACCGAAGGCTTGCGCCGACTTTACGCGTTCGGCCCCGAGATGGCAGCGAATGATATCGCCGAAATGGCTTTTCAGCAGCGCCGGCAGTCGACCGGCAATGATTTTCTACCGCTGCATCTGCACCGTGTGGTGGCCATCGCTTGCGTGCTGCGCGATCGCGACGGCTTCACCGCCTGGTCTCTTGGCGATGCAAAAGCTACGGAAGCCGACCTGATTCGGCGCTTTTTCGACGGCATCGAAAAATATACTCCGCAGCTGGTCTCCTGGAACGGAGGCGGCTTCGACTTGCCGGTACTGCATTACCGCAGCCTGATTCACGGCATCCCTGCCGCGCGCTACTGGGACATGGGGGAGAATGACAAGGACTTCAAGTGGAACAATTACATCAGCCGCTATCATTTGCGGCATCTGGATTTAATGGATTTGCTGGCACTTTATCAGCCACGCAATAACGCACCACTGGATGAAATGGCGAGACTCATCGGTTTTCCGGGTAAGCTCGGATTGGACGGATCAAAAATATGGGATGCTTTCCAGAAAGGCAAAACCAACTCGATCCGCAATTACTGCGAAACTGATGCCGCGAATACCTATCTGCTGTATCTGCGCTTTCAACTGGTGCGGGGAGTGTTCAGCAATGAGGACTATCGGCGCGAATGCGAGCTGGTGCGAACGAGCTTGAGCAAGAGCCCCGAGCCGCACTGGCGCGAATTCTTAAACGAGTGGCGCGCCGCCTGATTCCCGGATTCGCGATTGTCTTCCGAAGCTGTCATTGAGTCCCTGGATCAGGAAGGCCGCGGCGTGGCGCGCGTTGCAGGCAAGGTGGCCTTTATCGAAGACGCCCTGACGGGCGAAGCGGTCGTTTACTCGGCTTACCGCAAAAACACGAACTGTGAGTTCGGCAAGGCGGAGCGGATACTGCGCTCAAGCCCCATGCGGGTTGCACCACGCTGCCGCTACTTCGGAATCTGCGGCGGCTGCAGCATGCAGCATCTCGACGCTATAGCCCAGGTGGCAGCGAAGCAGCGCATACTCGAGGACAATCTCCGGCACATCGGCAACGTCAAGGCAGAAATGCTGTTGCCGCCAATCTATGGCCGCGAATGGGAATACCGGCAGCGCGCGCGTCTTTCGGTGCGTTATGTTTCGAAGAAAGGCGGCGTGTTGATGGGCTTTCACGAAAGGCGCAGCAGTTTTGTTGCCGATACGCAAAGCTGCGAAATCCTGCCACGAAGAATATCGGAACTGATCAATCCGTTGCGCGATTTAATAGGTAGCTTGTCGCTGCGAGAACGAATACCGCAGCTGGAACTCTCGATAGGGGAAGCGGCGGATGTGCTGGTGCTGCGAGTCCTGGGCGAGCCGAATAACAACGACAAGGAATTGCTCAAGGCATTTGCCGACCGCCACCGGCTGCAATTTTACCTACAGCCGGGAGGGCCTGAATCCGCGTACGCCTTTTATCCCGAGAAAATGCCCGGGCTTTATTACACAATTCCCGAGTTCAACCTGACGCTGGAGTTTCATCCAACTGAGTATACCCAGGTCAACCATGCCATGAACCGCATGCTGGTGCGCCGCGCGATGCAGTTGCTTGAGCCCGCTCGCGGCGAGCGGATTGCTGATTTGTTCTGCGGTTTGGGAAATTTCACTTTGCCTGCGGCTCGCTGCGGAGCGAAAGTGACGGGAATAGAAGGCGTGGTGGAACTTGCGCGGCGTGCCGAAGAAAACGCCGTGCGAAACGGATTAAAAGACTTAACTGATTTCCGTGTTGCAAATCTGTTTGAAGCGACTGAAGCTTCATTGGCGGGCTTCGGCCGCTTTGACAAAATGTTGCTTGATCCTCCGCGAGATGGCGCGGTGGCAGTGGTGAAGTCGCTGGGGGACAGTGCACCGCCGCGTATCGTTTATATTTCCTGCAATCCCGCGACGCTCGCGCGGGACGCAGCGGTGCTGGTGCATACCAAAGGCTACGGGCTTAAGGCGGCTGGTGTAATCAACATGTTCCCGCATACTTCGCATGTCGAGTCAATCGTCTTGTTCGAGAAAGCCAAATAAAAAGGGCAGCGAAAGCTGCCCTTTAGTAGTGAATACAGAACTTAATCCCGCTGTCCCGAGAACGCCAACAGCAAATTCAGGAGATTGATGAAGATATTGTAGATATCGAGATAAATCTTCAGCGTAGCCATGACATAATTGGTCTCGCCGCCTTGCACGATCTGGCTCACGTCATAAAGGATATAGCCTGAAAACAGCAAAATTATCAGCGCGGAAAGCGTCATGGACGCAGCGGGAATCTGGAAGAACAGATTAGCGATTGAGGCGATGAGCAGCAGGACCAGCCCGACCATCAGGAACTTGCCCATAAAGCTGAAGTCCTTCCGCGTCACAGTGGCGATCCCCGCGAGGGTGAAGAAAATGACCCCGGTTCCGCCTGCAGCGATTCCTATCAGTTGGCCGCCGTTCCTGAAATGCAGGGCATATTGCAGCATCGGTCCCAGCCACCAGCCCATCACAAATGTGAAGGCCAGCAGCAGCGCTACCCCCCAGATGCTGTTACGGGTCGCGCCTACTGCGAACATCAGCCCAAACATTGCCGCGAGCATCAGCAGCGGCCCCATGATCGGATGTTGTGCGAGGAACGTGAAATCGGTCGCGGTGCCAACCATTGCACCGATCACGGTTGGTATCATGGTCAAAGCCAGCATCAGGTAGGTATTGCGCAATACCTTGTGCTGGACCAGCGCTAATTGCGTTGACTGCGCGGTTGCTTGTAAATCGGGTTGCATCGAAACTGCTCCTTAAATTAAAAATTAGCTTGAGCACATGCTCACTGCTTAAGACTACTCGGCCTGGGTTAAAGTTTCAAGACGGCAAAAACTGAATTTAGACAAAACAAGACGTTAAGAGTTAAGATGCAGCGCCGGAGAGTTGGCAGAGCGGTCTATTGCGGCGGTCTTGAAAACCGTTGTGGGGCAACCCACCGGGGGTTCGAATCCCTCACTCTCCGCCAATCAAGCCGCACAAAATCATTAAAAAGAATTCATCTCTCATATCCACGTGCTGGTCACATCGCATGGAA
>DASPRE010000039.1:0-11952 GCA_035624615.1 Burkholderiales bacterium
GGCACTCGGCAAGGTCGCGCCGTCTCAGCAGGCGTCATTGATTCAGCTCGACCGTCCCAAGCAAGAAAGCCATGGCGATTACGCCTGCAATCTCGCGTTATTGCTTGCCAAGCCATTGCGCCGCAACCCGCGCGATATCGCTGCGGAATTGCTCGCTGCGCTGCCTGCCTCACCGCACGTGGAAAAAGCGGAAATTGCCGGCGCCGGTTTTATCAACCTGTTTCTCAAACCTTCTGCGAAGCAGCAGGTAGTCGGCCACATCCTGAACAGCGCGGAGAACTTCGGCCGCAGCCGTATTGGCGCTGGTAAAAAAATCCAGATTGAATTTGTCTCGGCCAATCCCACCGGGCCTTTGCATGTCGGCCATGGGCGCGGTGCGGCTTTTGGCGCGAGCCTTGCGAACCTGCTGGAGGCTTCGGACTACGAGGTGTGGCGTGAATTTTATGTGAATGACGCCGGCCGACAAATGGACATACTCGTGCTATCCACTTGGCTGCGCTATCTCGAGTTACTGGACGTAAACATTGCTTTTCCCTCCAATGCGTACCAGGGCGATTACGTGCGTGTCATGGCAAAAAAAATATCGGAGGCGCATGCCAAACGCTATGGGCGCGACCCAAAAGCGGTATCGCAAGACGTTATCGAAGCGCACTTCGACCCCGAGGCCCATCTTGACGGCCTAATCGCCAACGCCAAAAAACTGCTGGGTAAAAACTACGCGGATATCCATCGTTTCGTTCTGACCGAGCAATTGAATGATTGTCGCAACGATCTCGCGGAATTCGGCGTGAGTTTCGATGCATGGATGTCCGAAAAATCGCTGTTCGACTCAGGCCAAGCGGAACGTGCCATCGCGCTGCTCGAGAAGAAAGGACATATCTATACGAAAGACGGCGCCAAATGGTTCAGCTCCAGCAAATTCGCCGATGAAAAAGACCGCGTCGTGCAGCGTGAAAACGGCGAGTTCACTTATTTTGCTGGGGACATTGCCTACCACCTTGACAAATTTGAGCGCGGCTTCGAGCGTGTGATTGATATCTGGGGAGCAGACCACCATGGATATATTGCGCGCCTCAAAGGCGCGTTACAGGCCCTGGGAATTGATCCGAACCGGCTGACTGTGGAACTCGTCCAATTCGCGGTGCTTTACCGCGGCGGCAAGAAAGTTCCGATGTCCACACGTGCGGGTGAATTCGTTACGCTGCGCGAACTGCGGCAGGAAGTTGGCAACGATGCTGCGCGCTTTTTCTACGTGCTCCGCAAAAGCGACCAGCACCTCGATTTCGACCTCGACCTCGCAAAAACACAAAGCACCGAAAATCCGGTGTACTACGTCCAGTACGCGCACGCCCGCATCTGTAGCGTGCTGCAGGAATGGGGCGGAGACGAGGCGAAACTCAAGCTGGCAGACATGGCTCCGTTAACCAGCGTGCATGAGCTAGCGCTGCTGCAGCGCCTGAATGAATACTCTGAAGTAGTGGAAGGCGCTGCGCGGGAGCTGTCTCCACACCTTATCGCGTTTTATCTCAAAGAACTGGCAGCCGAGTTTCACAGCTATTACAACGCAACTCGATTTTTGGTATCCGAACCGCACGTCAGGAATGCGCGTCTTGCGCTGGTAACCGCAGTCCGCCAAGTTTTGCGCAACGGCCTTCACCTTGTAGGTGTCAGCTGTCCTGAAAAAATGTAGGATATGCGGGTGTCCAGGGACTATAAAACCGATTCCAGCAAATCGAGCTCGGGCAATACCGGCAGTGCATTTCTCCTTGGCCTTTTTGTCGGACTGATTTTGGGTTTGACGACTGCTCTGGTAGTCGCCTGGTATGTCAACAAAATTCCCAGCCCGTTTGTAAGCCGCGAAAAAGCCCCGTCTAGCTTACCCGGCGCCGAATCCAGCACTGGGCAGGCGAGTCCTCAGATTGCGCCAAAACAAGAGGAAAAACAGGCCAAGGTAACAACCAAGGAAAAGCCGCGCTTTGATTTTTATAAAATCCTTCCAGGAGTCGAAGAGCCGGTGACCGAAAAGGAATTGAAACAAGCCGCAAAGCAGCCCGGTTCCAGCAAGGACGCGTACTTTCTGCAAGCGGGCGCTTTCCAAAGTATCTCCGAAGCTGACAACCTGAAAGCCAAGCTTGCGTTAATAGGTGTTGAAGCCAAGATACAAAGCGCCACTTTGGCCGATAAGGCCGTATGGCACCGGGTTCGCGTTGGGCCCTACACAAATGTGGATGAACTTAACCGGATGCGGGCCACGTTGAAGCAAAATGGTATAGACGCCAGCCTAATTAAAGTGCACGACACACCCGCGGGATAGGCGGAAGAATTCAACAGGAGACGTGGATGAGACCATTCAATTATTTCCTTTTGTTGTGCACGCTGTCGATTGCAGCTGTTGCGTTTGCCGGCGCTCCAATGCTGAATGTGAATTACCGCTTGGTCGTGCCGCCTCAGCCTACGGAGACCGGTGACAAAATCGAGGTTATCGAGTTTTTTTACTACGGCTGCCCGCATTGCTTTGCCCTGGAGCCTTATCTCAAAAAATGGCAGAGCAGTGCGCCGAAAGACGTGGCATTGCGGCACATCCCCGTGGTTTTCAACGAAAACTGGGTACCGCTTACTAAAGCATTTTACGCGTTGGAAGCTCTAGGCGAGCTTAACCGATTAAATGACGCTTTATACGATGCCATTCACGTCAAACATCAGATCGATCTCCGTGACCCGCAAACCGAGGAACAAACGTTGTTTGACTGGATCGAGCACCAAGGCGTGAATCGCAAAAAATTTATTGACACTTATAATTCATTCTCCGTTAACACCCGGGTTGAATTCGCGAAGAATTTGACAAGAGCGTATGGGCTTGAAGGCACGCCCACGCTGGTGGTGGACGGCAAATACCTGACCGCGCCGTCGATGACCGGCTCGAATGAAAGCGTCATACCGATGCTGCAACAACTGATAGACAAGGCGCGCCAGGAGCGTTCATCTAAACACTGATGCCGGTTAAAGTCGTCATCACCGGCGCGACGAGCGGGATCGGCGAAGCGCTGGCGCGCGAATATGCAAAACAGGGGGCGACCCTAGCCTTGATCGCGCGGCGCGCACATGTCCTTGCCCAGCTCAAAGATTCGCTTTCCACCACCTGCCTCACCTATGCGGCAGACGTGCGTGATACCCATGCAATGCACGAAGCAGCTTTGGATTTCGTCAAACAGCACGGTTGCCCCGACGTGGTGATCGCCAATGCCGGCATAAGCCACGGCACCCTCACTGAATACGTGCAAGACGTGGAGGCTTTCCAGGCGATTCTCGACACCAATGTCATGGGCATGTCGAAAACATTCCATCCATTCCTGGCCGGAATGCGCGCGCAAAACCGCGGCACGCTTGTTGGGATTGCAAGCATTGCAGGATTCAGAGGATTGCCTGGCGCGGGAGCTTATTCGGCGTCAAAAGCAGCTGCGATCACCTACCTCGAAAGCCTCCGGGTGGAACTGCATAGCAGCGGAGTGAAAGTGCTGACCGTTTGTCCGGGTTATATCGCAACCCCGATGACTGCGAACAACCCTTACCCGATGCCATTTATCATCAGTGCGGAAAAAGCGTCGAGAAAAATCATCCGCGCTATAGAACGGGGAAGGAAATTTTTGATCATCCCGTGGCAAATGGCTATTCTTGGACGGATTTTTAAAATTCTTCCGCTCTGGCTTTACGACCGTGAGCTTTCGAACGCACCCCGCAAGCCCCGGGATTCCTAGCACTGCAGTCTGCGCTTAATTTCCACCTCGCTCAATTCATTTATTTCCACCAGCTTTCGTGTCGAGGCAAGCCCCGATACGATTCGCACATTCTGCTTGGGTAACCCCAGCGTGACGGCAAGTATTTCCTGAGCAGCACGATTTGCTTTACCTTTTTCGGGAGCCGCTTTCACGCAAACCTTAAGGGTATCGCCGATCCATCCCGCAACTATGCTGCGCGATGACCTGGGCACGACTTTAATTTTGAGCTTCACACCCGCCCGCTAATTCACGCAGATAAGCCCGATAGGCCGGTTCGTCAAAGCAAACAAAATATACGAGCCGCAACGAGGGCGAGGCCTGCAATGCGGCCACGGCTTCGCGAACCGCAATGGCACATGCTTGCTCAACGGGGTAAGCATATGCGCCGCAGCTGATCGCAGGAAAAGCGATCGATTGAACCCCATGTTGAAGCGCGAGCCTGAAACTTTCTCGGTAACATGAGGCGAGCAGTTCAGACTCACCATTTCTGCCGCCGTTCCACACCGGCCCAACAGCGTGAATGACATGTCTGGCTTTCAGGCGGTAGCCTTTGGTAATTTTAGCCCCGCCGGTCCTGCAACCATCCAGTGTGCGGCATTCGGCCAGCAACTGCGGTCCCGCCGCTCGATGAATCGCGCCATCAACACCGCCGCCCCCAAGTAACGAACTGTTGGCGGCATTGACAATCGCGTCCACGTCAAGGGAGGTAATATCGCCTTTTAATACCATGATTCGGGGGTCGGATATCGGTTTACTCTTTTTTATCATGCCAGTTTCCGGACATATTCAATGATCCTGTGATTCGAGAATATTTTTGGACGCAGGCCGTGCGCCACCCAGTTAAACGGCAAGATCATGAATAACAGGCCAATCAATGTGAATATCGAACCTGCGACAAACAGGAATTGCGCTTTGCTCCCCTCCACGCAGTTCCCTTTCCGGGTTAAGTAGACCAGCCTTCCAAAATGGCGAAATCCCCAGATTGCGGACGGCACCCTGGGCACGATATCGGTGGAATTAACAATTCTGAAGACCCGCACGTTCCTTCCGTCAAGCGCTTGCGCGAGCATCGAATCGGCGACCCGGGGGCATCCGAACGTGCAAAGCATTGCGGGAGGACGCGGGCACGCAGCCAGACTAGCTAACGCCCCTCCCAAGCTGTGCCCGGTCATGAACACCGGGATATCGCGCCAGTTATTTTCTTCAAGAATGTCGAACAGCGCATCGCTAACTCCTTTTGCGCCATACCATTTTGGCGCTTTCATTTGTCGCTTGGGAGAGAATCCGTCGATTGCCACACCCCATGCGACTTTCAGCGCATAGATAAATCCTGTGTGAGCTCGATACGACGCGCCGCCTGATCCGGGAGCAGTCAACACGGGATACAGCTCGTCCGGCAAAGTTGACTTGAAAACTGCCACATCGCTCAAAATATCTGCCCAGTCATTTTCGGTACCGCGGAAGGCGAGCACTGCAAACTGCCCCAGGCCGGCAGTTCCCGGGTGAGAAGCCAAGTAGCCTTGTGTCGCGACCGTGTCGAAAAAGATTACGAATTCAAATCCCGCGTCTGCCAATTCGTCGTACACGCGCCGCTTATTTTCATATGCCAGCCTAGAACACTCGGCGAGCCACCATGCGATGTCCCGGTCAAAACCGGTACGCGCCGGATTGAAATCCGGTCGCGCTTTGCCTACCTTTTGAAAGTACCGCAAGCTTGCGTCTGGCATCCGAGCTCCGGTTGTGCGCCGCAATTTTAGCCCCACTGACTGCGGGCAGTTCTAGTCATTGAAACTGTAATACAGCCAAGGGTATTGCCTTCTCCAGCGTGGAAGCGTTAGTTTAGGGCTTTTGTACATTTTAGCCGGTCAAGCAAAAACCCGACATGACCGGCTGCGGAGCAACCAAATGAAAACCTATCGCCATGAATTGCTGTTTAAAACGCCTTCCAAGGAAGCGTTCATCAACATCACGCCTCAAATCGAGGAAGCCTTGAAGGCAAGCGGAATCAACGACGGTCTGGTTTTGGTGAATGCAATGCATATTACCGCTTCGGTCTTTATAAACGACGATGAACGCGGCTTGCACAATGACTTTACGCGCTTTCTGGAGGGACTGGCGCCACATGAGCCCATCAAGCAATACCGCCATAACGACACCGGCGAGGATAATGCTGATGCGCATATTAAACGCCAATTGTTTGGCCGTGAAGTTGTCGTGGCGGTAACGGGCGGCAAATTAGATTTTGGCCCCTGGGAGCAGATTTTCTATGGCGAATTCGACGGACGCCGTCCGAAGCGGGTGCTTGTGAAAATTATCGGGGAGTAATCGCTGAAAATGAAACCTAAATTTCCACCACGAGTGCAGGATCGAATTTCTTATTTAGCCTGAGGCCATGATGGCCCCGCGGGTTGCACACCACGTGCGTGCCCGCGATTTCATAGTCGAATTTGCTGTGCGTCTGGCCATGCACCCACAGCGTAATCGGTTTGCCCATCAAGTATTCTAGGCGGTTGAAATAAGCGGCGTCCGCGTGCGTCCGGTCGTCCAAATACTCAGGCGCAATTGACTGAATTGACGGAGCATGATGCGTAATTACAACCGTTTTGCCGTCAAAGGGTTCGTCGAGCTTTTTGCGGAGCCACGCCTTGAACTCCGCGTGCTTTTTCTGGGTGTCCTCGGGACGAAGTTTGCGCAAACCCATCCCCGCCCTGATTTCGCGGTAATCACTCATCGTGCGGCGCGCATCGGACATGGCAAGCTTGAGATTGCCGGTTGCCGAGAAATCCGTCCAACAGGTCCCTCCCAAGAAGCGAACATTGTTTTGAAAAGCTTCATCGCATTCGAGCACGTGCACGTTCGTGCCAGCGGCTTTCTGCTTGAGCCGCTGCACCGTGCGCTCGATGTGTCCCCCGTAGAACTCGTAGTTCCCGGGTACATAATAAACAGGCACGGAAAAATGCTTCACGGCCCAGTCGATGCCATGCTGCTTCACATGAATGTCGCCAGCAAGAATGACCGCATCTGCCCCAGCTTGGGGTGGCACGAAATCACCTAACTCCAGGTGCAAGTTGCTGAGAATGTGCAGCTTCATGTTTCCGCTAGAATCGTTTTCAGTTCAGTTGAAGACACAGTTTATCTCGGGACGCGGTTTGCCGTAAGCCCCCAGTACCTGAGGTGTGTCGCGCTAAGGAATTCAGTCACTCTCCAGGAATTATGGTAGCCTCGGACGCTGGAATTGGAGCTGATTTGTTTTGGTTAATGATTAAGGTCGGATGACTTGCAGAGCGCTAATCTGCTCAATTGTTTTACACAGCTTAGTGGATATGTGCGGATCAGGTTCGGAATCTTTTTCCAAAAGTTGCCAGACAGATTATATGACGCCTTAACTCCCTAGGGGAAAAAAATATGCTGAGCCTTGCACTGTCGACGGTAGCCTTCTTTGTTTCGGGCTACCTCTTCCGCCGTTATCTCGAGGACATGGGTATGCCGAAAGGCTTGACGCGCAGTTTCTTGATATTTTGCCTAGCCCTGGTCGTTTCTTACGTCGTCGCGCTCATTGTCGACTGGGCTCTGATCTAATGCCTCTGTATTCACGGATATTTGCCCGAATTCGAAATTTCGCACGCAGGGCTGTTGCTTGAGCGACCACATATTGGCATGCGCTATGAGGTTCGTTAGCCGGCTGCAAAACCACGCAGGAGTTCACCGTCACCTACTGGTGTAGTTTCGTTTTGTCCTTACCGGAACCGATCGATACCCCACACGCCGCCTCCGGCAACCGACAGATAAAGAAATACAAAACAATAGAGCACCGCCAACTCACCATGGTTTAGCGCGGGATATATTCCATGCGACGCGTGCGCCATGAAATAAGCGAAGGCCATTTCGCCAGAAAGAATAAACGCAACCGGGCGAGTAAAGAGACCCAGCAATATTAGCAGGCCACCGAACAGTTCGAGAACACCGGCAAATCCAATAAGCGAAAACAACTTAACCCCGGTGAAAGCCTCAGATGGCGGGAAGCCGAGGAGTTTCATTGATCCGTGCTGGATGAAAAGAAGTGCTGTGACCATGCGCAAAACACTGAGCAGACGCGGTGACCACTGCGCGCACGTAATATCCATCGTGGACATACTTCCTCCTTGGTTCCCAAAGAAAAAACCACTTTATCACAAGGTCGCTATTACTCGCCCTCCAGAGCTAACTGAACAACGCCAGCCTCAGCACATTGCAGCCCGCGAATATGGTGCCAATTCCTTCCTAATCGGCATTAGAACTCGTATTCGATCTGAGCTCGGATATTCTGGCTGGGTGCATTGTTCGATTTAATAAATAAAAAACCAGCGTTATAGCGAATCGCTTGACGGCCTCCCAGCGCGAATTTGCCAAACACAGCGGGTCCCATGCGATTCTGTGGCGACGGCTGGTCTATAGCCTCCCAATGGTTCCAGCTCCCCAAATCTCCGAATCCCTGAAAACCAAATTCGAGCTTGGGCTGCCAACGGTATTTAGCCTGCCATTGATAACTGTATTCGGAGCGCTGCGAGGAATGACTTCCAAAGATCTGCGTAAGCAGAAAATTAGCGTTTAGCTGCACTTTGCCCAGATCTTTTTGAAGAAGTGGCCCAATGAGCACCTGGTATCCGCCCTGGAGATCGTTGGGTTTTTCTATTTCCACAATAAAGCCTGCGTCAACAGCATACTTACCGGTTTCAGTTAGTTGAAATTTGTTCTCCCACTCCCAGGCATCAAAATGTGCGCCTTTATCGTTGGTATCCTGGAACACCGCGTAAAATTCAGTAAACCACCTTTGAGTTAAACCAAGCCCAAAGCCAACGGACGCTGCGCTGGTCCGGCCTTCTTCGGATTGTTTCCAGGTGCCCAATTTGAGATCTATCTCGCGTTCGCCATATGCAACAGCGGGCAAAAACACATAATCATTGGGCTCGCCCGCAACGGTGCTCAGCGGAATTGTGGCAAAGACAACGGCGCACGTGAACCTGCGATAACGAATCGACTGTTTTAGTTTAGCCGACCCAACAAAGAAGAGGTGCCACGCAGCCGTATTTGCTTTTGATCGTCTCCCCTCATCCGTGTTCTTCGAAGGTGACAAAGAAACAACGCAGAATAGTTTGCCTAGAATGAACATCGCCAACCTTGCTCTATGGATCCGTTGCGCGGATCGGGCTTTTTGGCTGGCTACCTTGCGCCGGAAAGAAATGGCGCGGCTGGCTGGCTAAAATAAATGCAGTAGCAGAATATTCGGCTACTTTGTAAGTATCAACTTTCCTGCTGCAGTGATTCGCAGACGGTATTCCTGGAGACCGTGCCGTATGATGATTTCGCGCCTGCCTTGCATCAGTTGCTCGCTTGAAATTTGAGTTGCAAGGAGCGCGTTAGAGGGCTGTGCAAATGGCGGCTCCGGATTAATCGTACTCATAGGTCACCGATTCCAAATATTCTCTGGACTCGTTTCGCTAAGCGCGCTCTCACGCGATCGCCGGCCTGCGGGGCACCGTTCCAAGCAGTCGCATCAGGGCGAAGATCGTCGTGAGCGTGCCGAGATATACAAGAAGCTGGAGGACCGTCGGCCGATCAGTATAGCCGATCAAGGTGTGCAGGACTTTGCCAAGGATGCTGTCGTCGGCAAGGAAATTCGAGGTATCCCAAAGCGTCTTGGCAAGGGGAGTTACGACGCCGGAGATTTGCAGGAACGCAATGGCCTGAGCAGCCATACCTGCAGCGAGCAACGCGATCAGCCAACTTGTGACAGAAAACAGATAACGGACGGGAATGCGCAGTAGCCCCTTATATATGACTATGGAGATACCGGCGCCGAACAGTACACCTGCAACGCTACCAATTACCATAGCGATAGGTGTGTCTTTGCTTGACACGGCGATGCCGAAAAGGAACAGCACTACCTCGGAACCCTCGCGTAGCACCGCAATGCCGACGACAATGGCGAGGGCAGCCATCGTACGGCTACCCGCAACAACGGCCTCACCGACCGCCTTCACTGCGGCGGCAATCGCACGACCGTGGCGCGCCATCCAGACATTGTGCCAGGTCAGCATGACCACGGCGACCAGCAGGATTACTGCATTGAAGAGCTCGTGTCCCGATCCTGCAAAGGCGTTGCCAATTGCGCCCGCGAAAGCCGCCACGAGGCATGCGCCGGCAACACCAGCGCCAATGCCGTAGCTGATCCAAAGACCTCTTTTTGGGACATCACGCGTAGCGGCAAGCACGATGCCGACCACGAGCCCCGCTTCGATAATTTCTCGGAATACGATAATCAGCGCCGCGATCATTACATCTCCTACTCGGCGACGACCACGCCGTTGGCGGTATTCGAGTGAAACTCACCTATGAACGGATATCGGCCGGGTGAAAGCGGCCCAATGTACACAGGGGCAGTAGAATTTGCCGGGATAACTTTCTCACGGTTTAACGCGTGACTATCGAATTCTTCTGCAGATTGGTCTTGATTTTCGACGACCAGCCTGACTTTTTTACCGGCGGGAACACGCAGTTCAACGGGCTCGAATTGGTGATCTCGAATTATTAATCTGTACTCAAGGTCGTCCGCAAACGCTAGAACCGGAAGAAGTAAGAGAGCAACAAGTAATGGGCGCATGAAAATAGTCCTGAGTTTTAAAGCTAATGATAATAATTCTTATTTAAAAAATCAATACTGCAGAGCCGAATTCCATGCTAAATTATATATTTCAAGCACTTATTTGAAGTCTTTTACTGGGGTCGACGCAGATTAATCGTTAAATCGATCCCATATTTTCACTGGGTGTTGAATAATGTGCCACGCAAGAGTCATACGCAACTTTCCACTCTGCAAAATGATTTCAACCGCTTATACTCGAACCTTAGCAAGCAGTTCAGCAAGCCTAACCTGCATCTTCTTGGAAGCTACTCGAGACCCGAAATATAAAATGCAGGCGCCGGGGTGCTCGTGCCATGACAATGAAACCGCTAACCACAGGTGTCACTTTTCAGCTGCCTCGAAGTGTGCCTTCACAAAAGTGGATTGGTCTTGTTCGACGTTAACCCTGAAAACATACGTATAGGGAGCCATTCTGCTTTTTACCACGACCCGGTGTGTCCCGCGCGTAACTGAGAGTTTTTTTAGCGGCGGCGAAAAACCGACCTTGTATCCATCTACAAAAATCTCGCCTCTCGGCGTCACATCGAAATTCAAGTATCCAACTTCACTCCCTAGCGCTAACGGTGCATTGCTAATCTTGTCGCTTTGCGCCGTTCCTGGTGCTTTCTTACCATCAGGCAGCAAGGACTCCTGGTCGCTGCCCGCACTGCTAGGGCCACGTTTGGCAGTTTGCGATGTCCCGGGATTTCCTGCCACATATTTCTCGTAAGCTGGCCACCATTCGCCAAAAAATAAGTATGAGCCCAGGGCTACGACCCCAAGCCAGCTAACGGCCACAAGGAATGATTTGCGGCCGGAACGCTCTTGACGCATCGGATTTAGTTTTAGCGGGCCCTCTCTACCTTTCAAGCCCGGTAAATCGATTATGGGATATGTGCGATCAGTCGGCATTTCCGCGCTTTTTATTTGGGTCGCTGGCGGAAACACGGGTTGTTTTTTGGTATTAGGCACCAATTCAAGAGTTTTTGCTGCAGACTCCTTTCTGCGGGTCGCCCTTCGTTCCAGCGTTTTCTGTGGAGGTCCTTTCAGTTGCTCAAGCTGGGAGGATGGCGGTGACAAGTTTTCGTAGTGCCTCAAATCGTGGGCAAGCTCGCTTGCATTCTGGTAGCGTTGTTCGGGAAGCTTAGCCAGTGCCTTGGAAATTATAAAATCGAACCCCGCTGGGATACGTCTGTTGATTTGCCTGATATCGGCTGGCGTTTCGTTTAGGATGCGATACATAATGGCTCCAATGGAATCCCCATCGAACGGCGCTTTGCCAGTCACCATCTCGTACAGAACTACCCCCAGCGAGAAAATGTCGGATCGGCCATCAACAGTTTTTCCTACGACTTGCTCGGGCGACATGTATTTAGGCGAGCCGAGAATCGTTCCCGTCTCCGTCTTTGAACCGGAAGGCAGGTAAGCAATACCGAAATCTGTGATTTTCACCTGGCCGGTTTTTGTAATCATGATATTTGCGGGTTTGATGTCACGGTGCACGATGCCGTGCTC
>DASPRE010000052.1:0-5111 GCA_035624615.1 Burkholderiales bacterium
GGCGAAAGGTTGAAGCAGCTTGATTTCGCGGCTGCGAGCAAAATCAGTGGCGCACGGTTTGTATTAATGAAAGGAGATCTGGCACGCCTGCACCGGGCAATCACTCAGTTCATGCTTGATATCCATTCGAATGAACACGGCTACACAGAAATTTATGTTCCCTACTTGGTGAATCCTGAAAGCATGCGCGGCACTGGACAGTTGCCGAAATTCGAGGCTGATTTGTTCGCGGTGCAAAAGACGGAGAACGAAAAACTCTATCTCATCCCTACCGCTGAAGTACCGGTGACCAACATCGTTCGCGATGAAATCCTGCCGCTGGAAAGTCTTCCACTCAAATACGTTTGCCATTCGCCTTGTTTTCGCAGCGAGGCGGGCTCCTACGGAAAAGACACACGCGGCATGATTCGCCAACACCAATTCGACAAGGTTGAGCTGGTGCAAGTGGTGCATCCAGCGAAATCCTATGATGTGCTTGAGGAACTGACCGGACACGCCGAAACCATATTGAAGAAGCTGGAACTGCCCTACCGTGTTGTTACACTGTGTACCGGCGATATGGGTTTCGCCGCAGCAAAGACTTATGACATCGAAGTCTGGATGCCGGGACAGAACGCTTACCGCGAAATATCTTCGTGCAGCAATTTCGAAGCGTTCCAGGCCCGGCGCATGCAAGCTCGTTTTCGCAACGAAAAAGGCAAAACTGAATTTGTGCACACACTAAATGGTTCGGGACTCGCGGTGGGGCGCACGCTGATTGCAGTTATGGAGAACTATCAAGATTCCAGCGGAGGAATAGAAATTCCAGCAGCCCTCCGGCCCTATATGGGTGAATTGAAGGCCATCAAATCAACGCGATAAGCAAACAAAGATTCCATGTAATTTGGTGCTAAAATGCCGCGCTACCGGAGAGGTGCCGGAGCGGTCGAACGGGCCGGTCTCGAAAACCGGTATACGCGCAAGCGTATCGTGGGTTCGAATCCCACCCTCTCCGCCAAGGAGTCTGCGCCATTTCCGGTTATTCTCCGCGACACGGAGAAGCTCGCTAATATTCAAAGGCTTACAGCCAATATTCGGCAACTCGGGGTGGAGGAGGGCGCAATTGCCAGACGCATTGCGTGTTTTGAGTTGCGTTTTCTCCACTTCGCGTTTTGGCGGTCCACATGCGAAAGCTAACGAAATCGCGAATCAATCCTAAATGTGCCAGTGGTGATTGAAGTTAATGGCTTGAGAGGCCGAATAATTGGCGCTGTTCTGCCCAGCTTAGGCGTGTGATTGAATAGTCGGCTGAGTATGAGCTATGGCGGTTGCCGCCCCTGCAGGATCCCTTCTACGGTGTCTGGAGCGAGCAGGGCGCTTTGGACTATGCGCGCAACGTAGCGTTTGCTTAGCCCTGCTTCTGCTGCGAGCGCTTGTACAGAGAGAACCTTCCCGGATACCAGTTCCTCGTACCAATGAAAGCTGCGGGGGATGGCTTTGATCAAGGCAGGGTCTGGGCGGGCAGCTTCAGGCGGGATTAAGTCCTGGGTGGGTCTCCTCGCCCCAGAACCAGAGAGCGCCGCCGGAAATCAGCATGGCGATAGCGACAAACCAGAAGCCACTTTCGATGGAACCTGTGGCGTTTGCCACTAATCCCATTCCCAGCGCACCGATACCGTACCCAACGTCGCGCCAGAAACGATATATCCCTATCGCAGAACCCCGCCAGTTTGGGTGGGCGACATCTGCGACTGCAGCGCTCAGATTCGGATATAACAGCGCCATCCCGAGTCCGCTCAGTCCGGCGCAGAATGCCCACCACGCTGCGTTGTCCCCCATGAGCATCAGCCCCACGCCACCGCCACAGAGCCACATTCCCGAGACGTTCAGTACGTGCCGGCCCACATGATCAGAGAGCTTCCCGGTGAAAAGCTGCGCGCCACCCCATACGAACCCGTAGGTTCCGACCACCCAGCCGATGCCGCTGATGCTGACGCCGTGGCGGTAAAGGAAGACCGGGAAGAAAACCCATACCAACGCATCGACGAACTTCTCGACCAGGCCAGCTTGGCTCAGCGCCATCAATCGTTTGTCACGCCAGGACAAAAGGGTAAAGACTTCCCAAGTCGACGGCTCGTTCGAGATATTTCTTGGATACCGCGGCGCCTGTCCAGCTGGGTTCATCAAAAGGCGCGCCGCCTCGGCGTTCGCCCAGGGTCGCGTGTCCTTGACCCACATGATCGTGAGTACAAGCGCAAGCAGAATGACGGTCAGCCCGAAAACAGAAACCCCGTGGCGGGCGCCGAATGCACTGGCAAGATAACCGGTGATGATCCCAGCGCCAGCGACTCCGACGTAACCGGAGAACTCATTGAGACCGATGGTGAGTCCGCGCTGGTCAGGCCGGGTGATGTCGAGCTTTGCAGTCTGGGTCATCGACCAAGTGAGTCCTTGGTTGATGCCAAGTAGAACGGTCGCGGCGACGATCCAATTCCAGCTTGGCCCCCATAGCACCATCGCCGGAATCGGCAACGCCACGAGCCAGCCGAAAAGCAGTACGTGCTTCCGCCCGACGCGCTCAGAGAGGCGGCCAGCAATGAAATTCATCAGGCCTTTCACGAAACCAAACGCAACCACAAAAGCGCTGAGCAACATAAAAGAGTTACGCGGTACACCGAACTCGCTCTCCGCGAGGGCCGGCACAACCGTGCGCATCATGCCGATTGTGAAACCCACTAGCAGCACTTGCAGCAACTGGTGGGTGAATTGGCTGAGGTTATGGCGAATGCCGTGCAGCAATTCGCCGGCGTGAGGCATATCGGGCTACTTGGTAAACGTTGTCAGCTTGCTACGTTGGTCGCGATGATCTGGTCCATGTTGGCAGGACGGGCCGGAATCTCGCGCACTATGTACTCGATGAACTTCTCCCGATTGCTGATCGACAGGGCCGAATTCCAGCGCTTCTCAAAGCCTAGTGTCGAGGATGGTTTGCCGGAGAGGCCGGCGCCGCACACACTTCCTGCCTGATGACCTGGAAAGATCTCCAGCGTATCGGGAAGCGGCAGAATCCTTGTTCGTAACGTATCGAAGAGGATGCCGGCCATTTCACGCTCCCGTCCCGCTAGGTCTGGTCTGCCCACCCCACCCACGAATAGCGTGTCTCCGGTGAGGACAAACCACGGCTCATCGCCCCGGCGTTTGTCGGTGACCACAAGCGACATGCCGTCCGGTGTATGACCCGGCGTGTGTAGGACCTTGACTACCGTATTGCCGGCTTCGATGGTCTGGCCGTCACGCAATGGCGTAAAAGGGAATTTCACGAAGCCCTGGTTGCTTTCGTGCAGGCAGTAGGCCGCGCCGGACATCGCTGCCAGCTTGCGACCGCCCGAGTAGTGGTCAGCATGGATATGCGTGTCGATGACATGAGTGATTTCGGATTTGGCTCTGCTTGCCTGCTCGACGAACCATTCCTCATCCCCTGCCACCACGTCGACCGCGACGGCTTTGCCCAGCGTTCCGCAGCCGAAGAAATAGGACAGCGAAGATTCCTTGGTAGCAAGCTGCTTGAAAAACATTCGACCCCTAGTAGACCAGCACCTTGTCCGCCCATTGCGCCCATTGCGCAAGCTCGTCCAAACTGCCGCGACGTACGCCCTCGGAAAATTCGTTCGCCGTAATGCCCCGTGCTTCCATGCAGGAGCCGCAGGCACTGACTTGGCCTTTATGCTGGACCACTCGATCGAGCATCAGCTGGACGTTGTAGAAACCCTGGGCTACCTTTTGCCCGGTCTTGCCGGCGAGCACGGCATCGCCCATCAGGAATACTCGGACTTCATTGCCTTCCGCCTTGGCTAGCGCACCGGCAAGTCGCAGTGCATTGTAGGTGCGCTCGGAACCGTAGGGCGGATCGTTGAGGATAAACAGTGTCTTCACGCAGCTCTCGTCAGGACGACTATTGCTCGATAGGCAACCCGCGTGCCCGCCATTCGGCTACCCCGTCGTCCAGTTTGGACGCCTTGTAGCCGCGTTTCTGCAGAAGTACTACCGCATCCTTGGCCATCATGCAGAACGGGCCGCGACAGTAGGCCACCACGGGTTTGCTCTTCGGCAATTCGTGGAGCCGCTTTTTAAGCTCGGTGAGCGGCAGCGACCGTGCGTAGGGAAGATGTCCGGCCGCGAACTCGTCGTCTGGACGCACGTCAATGATGACAACCTCACCGTTCTTTGCCTGCTTCAGAATCGAACTTCGGTCCACACCGCGGAGGTCGTTCCCATGAGTAATGAGGGAGTTCAGCCCCATCTGCAGATCGACAAGGCGCTCTTCGGCCACGTAGCGGAGATTTACCCAAAGGTCGGCGACTCCTGGGTCAGCCAGCCGATAGAGCACGTATTTGCCGTCTTTTCGCGTCTCCACGAGACGCGCAGTACGCAGTTCTTTCAGATGGGCGCTTGTCAGCTTCACGCTGATGTCTGCCTGCTGCGACAGCATTTCTACCGACTTCTCGCCTTGGCACAGAAGCTCGATTAACTCCAGGCGCTTCGGGCTCGCAAGTGCTTTGCCGATACGGCCAACTTGTTCGTACAAGAGATTCTTCAGTTCGCGCATACAGTATTACGATCTAACGAATGTTAGATTGTATTCTTCCATCGGCAGGCAAGTCAAGCGGCGTGTACAGGCTGCAATCCGGAAGGCCTTAATGTCAAGTGCGTGTACCGGGCCCTACCGCGAAGAGAACTGAACGGGGTGCAAGGGGACCGCAAGCTCCCTGAATTGGGACTCGAACCAAGCACTCAGATTAGCGGTCAACGCTATTATCCGCCTTGCGTCGATTAGCGACCGTCACGTCTCGGCCAAGAGCGGACACTAGCGAAAGGTCAGACGAATCTCGTCATTTGCGCGCCATTTGGGTCAAGTTGACACCTTCTTGTTAGAATCGACAACGGCTGCATCAGACGCTCGGCTACCTGTCTCCTGCCGAGCTCGAAACAACGCACCGCCGCCTCTTAAATCACTGTCCATTAAGCCCGGTACAGCTCAGTTTCGCCTGGGAATCATTAAGTTCTTCCGATGGAAACCGGCAGTTGCCATAACATTAAAAGTGGAATACATTCTTTTTTAATCCATGTGATTA
>DASPRE010000055.1:0-6823 GCA_035624615.1 Burkholderiales bacterium
ATCAAAAAACTTGACCGACAAAATCGCAGCCAGGCTTCCAAAAATGTAGAAGTCGTACCATTCGATGACGTTCCCAACCGACGCGGCAATGATCACGCGCCGGAAGTCCTTCGCGAGTTGAGCTGTCATAGCTGCCTCCTCATTAGATGTTTTAGTGTTCTAAGCTGAAATACTTTTTAGTAAGGCGCGGGCGCGGATAACCAATGCTCGCCGATTCAACTCACACTCGGCCAAATTTGGTCATTGCGCTTTCCCTTCTATTATAAATGTCGGGTCAGTAGCCCGCTCCCACTTCGCATGAACTGCGAAAAGTTTCTGAATTTTTATTAGTTTTCCGCCGCAAATCATCTTATGAAATAATGCTTACAGAATTCTGAATAATAATCACTTGAATTCACGATGCTGTCTTTAGCGGCTACCATTTCGCGAGGCGACCGGCAAGACGGATAAGAATGTTAAATCAATGTATTAAGTAATTTTACAAAGCCTGGAATCATAATATAGCGAAGGAGAAAGGCGTTGCGGATTCTGATTACCGAGGACGATGCAGCGCTCGCTGAAGCGCTACGGTACTCGCTCTCGCAAGCCGGCTACGCAGTCGATTGGGTCGCGAACGGCATGGCAGCCGACGAGGCGCTAAAGGGCGGTGTTTTCGGTTTGCTGATCCTCGATCTCGGACTGCCCAAGCTCGATGGCCTTGAGGTGCTGCGTCGGCTGCGGCGCCATAATCCGTCTTTGCCAGTGTTAATTCTGTCCGGGCGCGAGAAGCCCGAGGAAAAGGTGACGGGTCTCGATCTCGGCGCCGATGATTATCTGGTAAAACCGTTCAGCCTTAATGAATTGCAAGCGCGGGTCCGCGCGCTTCTACGGCGCGACCGAGGAGGAGGAGCGCCGATCGTTTCCTACGGCGGGTTAAGCTACGACACCGTTGGTCGCGTTGCGAGCATCAAAGGCAGGATGCTTGAGCTTTCAACGCATGAAGTAGGCGTGCTAGAAATTTTGCTGCGCCGTTTCGGGCGCGTCGTGAGCAAGGAGCACTTGGTCGAGCAGCTCTACAATTACGACAAGGAAGTTAGCCAAAACACCATCGAAGTGTACGTCCATCGCTTGCGCAGAAAAATAGATGGCAGCGGAATCACAGTACGCACGCTGTACGGCCGCGGATATATTCTTGAGGAACTGGCCCCGGATTGAGGAATTTGCCAATCTGCCGGAACAACGAAATCATGATGGATCGCCGAGCAGTTGCTTGACCTGCTTGAGTAGCTCCTTTGTCCCAAATGGCTTGGTGATATAGGCATCAGCTCCCAGGGCAAGCCCTTTGGCGACTTCGATATCGCGTCCCTTGGCGCTGAGCATGATGATTTTAGTTGCCTGGAGGGACTTGTTTTCGCGAATTTTCTGACATACATCGAAGCCGCTTCTCAAAGGCAACATCACGTCCAGGAGAATCAAGTGTGGTTTGAAAGTCTCTGTTTGTCGCAATGCATCCTGTCCGTTACGCGCCACCATGACCGTGTACCCGCATCGCTCCATCAAAAATTCCAACGAGACGACGATATTGGGCTCGTCATCAGCAATGAGCACCCTCTTGGCCATGATCTATTTCGGTTTTGTGCCCAAGATTAAGTTTTGCGGTCTACCGCGACGGGCGGAACCCGGTAATCCATCTGTGTTTTCAAAGGCAGCGTAAAGGAAAAGGTTGCGCCTTTTCCGACTTGACTTTCAACCCACAGCCTACCGTTAAAATGCTCGATAATATGACGGCTGATAGTCAAACCCAAGCCTGTGCCTTGCGGCTTTTCGGTCAAAGTGTCGCCGCCTTGTCGGAATTTTTCAAAGATGATTTGCTGGTCTCCGGGGCTGATGCCAGCCCCGTTATCGCGCACATCGACCTGCAAAGAGTAGTCATTGTGATGCAAGCAGATGGACACAAGGCCCGCTTGCCGATCGCAAAACTTGACGGCATTAGAGACCATATTGATCACGACTTGCATCAGGCGATCCCGGTCTACACGTATCGCGGGCACGTTTTCAGAAATTCTTAGTTCAAGTTTGGCGCGGTTCTCCTGGAACAGCTGGCTGGTCGCCGACACCGAATCTTCAATAACCTCTTTAAGATTCACTTCTGTGGTGTTCCACTCGATATTTCCAGACTCGATCTTGGACAAATCGAGAACTTGATTGATTAGCCGCGTGAGTCTTTCGCTTTCCTTGACAATGATGCCCAGAAACTTGGTCCGCTCTGCATTACTCATGTCCGGATTGCCATGCACGATCTCCGATAGCGCGCGGATGGAAGTAAGTGGCGTACGCAATTCATGGGATACGGTCGATACGAAGTCGTCCTTGAGCTCGTCAAGCTCTTTGAGGCGCTCATTGGCGGCCCTCAATTCCGCTGAGGCAACTTCCAGCTCCTGGGATTTTTGTTCCAGCTTGTGGCTGTAGGCAATAACCTGAGATGTTTCGTCGAGGATGTTCATCACCTCATCGATTCCTAACGGTTCTTCATCAACAACCGATGCCACCATCACGCGCGCTGAAGCGGTGCCGATTGCGCCGGCAAGCTCGGTCTCAGCGAAATGCACTAGGTCCGCGTCCGCCTTAATTTCGTCAATAGACTTCAACCCGCGCTGCCGCGCATAGGATGCAAATTCTTCATCAGCCGGTTCTGGCCCGAGGAACCTTCGCAGCAAAGCACGCAGTTCCGGAACCGATGCAGTACCGCGCCAGAAACGGGACCCGCCGATTTCGCCGGTTTGCTTAAACACGTCTACGAATAATGTGGCCTGAGCCTGCTCGACCGCGTTAGGGCGGCCCGTGAGAGATACCGCCACATAAGCACCGATATTGCTCAACATGCTCCAAACCAAGGCATGAGTGTTCTCATCAAGGCCAGCCAAGCCGAATAATTGTTGCGGCCTGAGGAGAGAAACGGCGAAAGGTCCTTGCTCTAGAAAACTGATAGGCAGCCAACCGGATTTGGCAAATGCGGGAAGCAGCAAGGTATAACCCCATACCGCGAAACCTGTGCTCAATCCAGCGAGTGCTCCCATGCGTGTCCCGCCTTTCCAGAAAATTCCCCCCAAGATTACCGGCGCAAACTGCGCTACCGCGGCGAAAGAAATCAGTCCGATCGAAACCAGCGCGTACGCCTCACCAGCCAAACGGAAGTAACAATAACCTAGCATCAGGACCAGCACGATAGCTCCTCGCCGGATGCCAAGCAGCAGGCCGCTCAAATCCCTGCGCTCTTTTAGGCGCAGCATTTTCATTCGCAGCAGCACCGGCATTGCCAGATCGTTGCACAACATGGTGCTGAGCGCGATGGTTTCAACGATCACCATTCCAGTAGCTGCGGACAACCCGCCGATAAAAACCAGCAATGCGAGTCCTTGCTGGCGTTCCGCCATAGGTACGGTGAGCACGAAAGTATCAGCATCCACAACGTCTTTTGGAAAATGCATCAAACCTCCGAATGCGATGGGCAAAACGAATATATTGATTGCCAGCATGTAGAGGGGAAACAGCCATATCGCCTTGTTGATGTGATTTTCATCCACGTTTTCCACTACTGAAACCTGGAATTGCCGTGGCAGAAACATAATTGCGAACATCGATAGTATGGTCAGCCAAACCCAGCTACCATAACTTCCAGCTACTCCGTCCAAAGGAGTCAGTAGCGGTCGAAGTTCAGGATTAGAAGCTGCACGCGCAAAAGTATCTCCGAAACCGTTATAAATTCCAAAGGTAACAAAAACTCCTACGGCCAGAAATGCCAAAAGTTTCACCAGCGATTCAAAGGCAATCGCCGCCACCATTCCCTCATGCCGTTCCGACGCATCCAGATGCCGGGTGCCGAACAGAATAGAAAACGCTGCCAGCAGCAAAGCTACATAAAGCGCAGTATCACCCAGTACCGGCGCGGCACCTGGTTTAATTGGCATGCTGACTTGCGGGTACTGCAAAAGGATAGTGAAGCTGGTGGATACCGCCTTAAGTTGCAATGAAATATAGGGGACAATACCGACAACGGCAATAATTGACGCGAGTCCTGCAAGTAACGCGCTCTTCCCGTAACGTGAGCCAATGAAGTCGGCCAGTGAGGTAATGCGGTTAACCTTGCTAATGCGTATTATCTTGCGCATCACCAGCCACCATAAGGCAATCATCAGAGTGGGGCCAAGATAAATCGGCAAAAATCCCACGCCATTGCTCGCCGCGCGGCCTACGCTACCATAGAAAGTCCATGCGGTGGCATAAACGCCGAGTGACAGGGAATATACATAAGGATTGGCAATAATGCTGCGCCCGGCATCTGCGCGCTTATCCCCGTAATAGGCGATGGCGAACAGAATGCCAAGATAGGCAAACGAGCAAACGATAACCACCCAGCCTTGCAGCACTCTTGCTCCTGCGATTTCAGTCCTTGGAACCCTTAGAGCCTGTGCCTTCAACCACCCACGCCATGAGAACGATGAGCATCGCCCACGCCGCAAATATATAAGCGTAAAGCAGAGGAACCCCAAATAATTCGCGGCTGCTGTTAAACAGGTAAAGCAAGGGATAATTGAACAGCAGGCACCCCAGTAGAAACAGCGCTACCAACCGTTGGCCCTTAATCGGCGAAGGTATCATGGGATCCTCACGCAAATAAAATAACTATAAAAACATTATAACGGTCGCCGCCGCCGGAAAAAACGAAAAAAGGGCGCAGTGCCGCGCCCTTTTCTTAACCGTGCCGACTGCTTGCGTTTATTTAACGGTCTCTTTTAGTTGCTGCAAGATAGCCGGGTTTTCCAGAGTTGAAACGTCTTGGGTGATTTCCTCGCCCTTGGCGATTGACCGCAGTAAGCGGCGCATGATTTTTCCAGAGCGGGTCTTGGGCAGATTATCGCCAAAACGAATATCTTTTGGTTTTGCAATTGGACCGATCTCCTTGCCGACCCAGTCGCGCAATTCTTTGGCAATTTTGACAGCGTCTTCGCCATTCGGACGCGCGCCTTTCAGCACCACGAATGCAACAACCGCTTCGCCCGTCATATCATCAGGACGCCCGACTACCGCAGCCTCTGCCACCAATTTGGTGTTCGCCACTAGGGCAGATTCGATTTCCATCGTGCCAAGACGGTGCCCCGCCACGTTAAGCACGTCGTCAATCCGACCCATGATACGGAAGTATCCGTCCTGATCACGGCTTGCCCCATCACCGGCGAGGTAGTACTTGCCTTTGAAATCTTCCGGATAATAAGAATTCTTGTAGCGATCCGGATCTCCCCAGATGGTGCGAATCATCGCAGGCCAGGGTCTCTTGATAACTAAAATCCCGCCTTTGCCTTTTTCCACGTCGTGGCCAGTTTCGTCAACAATTGCCGCCATAATTCCGGGTAGAGGGAAAGTGCATGAGCCGGGTTTCAGTGGTGTGCAGGGCAACGGACTGATCATGTGCCCTCCGGTTTCTGTCTGCCACCATGTATCCACGATGGGGCAGCGGCTGTTGCCAACGGTTTCGTAATACCACATCCACGCCTCTGGGTTAATTGGTTCACCTACGGTGCCGAGTATGCGCAAAGAGGAAAGGTCATATTTCTTCGGCAA
This sequence comes from Burkholderiales bacterium, assembly GCA_035624615.1. Taxonomy (GTDB): domain Bacteria; phylum Pseudomonadota; class Gammaproteobacteria; order Burkholderiales; family JAHFRG01; genus JAHFRG01. The sequence continues at coordinate 5,599 of DASPRE010000055.1, forward strand.
ATCGCTGCCGGCTTTTATCAGCGAGCGAATGGCGGTTGGCGCCGTATAGAATACATTGACTTTGTGGTCCTGGATCATTTTCCAGAAGCGTCCGGCATCCGGATATGTCGGAACTCCCTCAAATACCACCTCAGTGGTTCCTACCGCCAACGGGCCATAGGTTATATAAGAATGACCTGTCACCCAGCCGACATCCGCCGTGCACCAAAAGATGTCGGTCGGTTTATTATCGAATACCCAGTACATGGTCAGTATCGTCCACAGCAAGAAGCCACCGGTGGAGTGCTGCACGCCTTTCGGTTTGCCGGTAGAGCCGGAGGTGTAAAGGATGAATAACGGATGCTCGGCATTCACCCAGGTCGGTTCACATTCCTCCGATTGGTTCTTGATTACGTCTTGCCACCATTTATCACGCGGTGCTTGCATGGGGATGCTGCTGCCAGTGCGTTTGTAGACCACCACATTTTTCACCGCTTCACAACCACCCATGGCAAACGCTTCATCCACGGCCGGCTTAAGCGGAATTTCCTTGCCGCCGCGGTGTTGACCGTCAGCAGTGATTACCGCTATGGCGCCCGCATCGACGATGCGTTCCTGGAGACTTTTGGCTGAGAAGCCGCCAAACACTACTGAGTGAGTAGCTCCGATTCGGGCGCACGCTTGCATTGCGATTACCACTTCGATAGACATCGGCATGTAGATGAGCACACGGTCGCTTTTCTTGATACCGAGCGATTTCAGCCCGTTGGCGAATCGGCAAACCTTGTGATAGAGCTGCTTATAAGTGATTTTTGTAACTTTGCCATCGTCCGATTCAAAGATTATCGCGACTTTGTTCGGCTGGGTCTTGAGATGCCGATCTAGGCAATTGTATGAAGCATTGAGCTCCCCATCTTCGTACCATTTGAAAAATGGCGCTTTGGTCTCGTTCAGCACCTTCGTGAACGGCTTATGCCATAGCAAATGTTCTTTGGCGAGCCGGCCCCAGAACCCCTCAAAATCGCGCTCTGCCTCGGCAAAAAGCTTTTTATATGCTTCCATACTCGGCACATTGTATTTCTTGGCGACAGCGGGATCGGGTGGGAATACTCGTGATTCGACAAGGACCGATTCAATTGTTGATGACATTGCGCGCCTCCGGATGACTGGGGTCAGAAAAACATTTCATTTGGAATATAAATGCCGGACACGGGATTTTGACAAGAAGCTATTTTTTGCAGAGCAT
>DASPRE010000061.1:0-33085 GCA_035624615.1 Burkholderiales bacterium
ATTGTTGCATAAAGGTTTTCAGACGTCCGAATGTTGAACTAACTCCTAAACCCGTGCTTAAATGGGCGGGTGAAATAGATCCATTAAATGTAGGCAGGCGGGCAGCAAACTTAGGCCTGTCATTCGCGTTAACGGCGGTGGCGATGAAAATCTTTGGATTTGCAGGGTACTCGGGCAGCGGCAAAACCACGCTGATAGAACAATTGGTTCCGCAGTTCGTGATGCGCGGCCTTAAGGTGTCGCTGATCAAACATGCGCACCACGACTTCGACATTGACCGCCCGGGTAAGGATTCCTACCGGCACCGCGAAGCCGGGTGCAGCGAAGTGCTAATCACTTCTCGTCAGCGGTGGGTGCTAATGCACGAATTGCGCGGAGAACAGGAACAAAGCTTACAAGATCAGTTGCAACGCTTGTCACCTTGCGATTTGGTGCTGGTCGAGGGGTTTAAAAAGGAGTCTATTCCCAAATTGGAAATCCATCGCGCGGCACTCCGACAGCCTTTGCTCCAGCCCGACGATCCCTATATCATGGCGATTGCGTCGGATGTGCAGCTTAGCGCCAAGGTACCAGTGTTTGATCTGAATAGCTCACAGAAGATCTCAGAATTTATTTTGCGGTATTTGGGGCTGGCTTTTTAGCAGGAAATATACAGCATAAGCATGTTGAATTTGGTCTATTTTGCTCGCTTGCGGGAAGCGCTTGGATTGGATTCGGAGGAAGTGCCATTACCGCATGGGGTGCAAAATGTAGAGAGCCTTACTCAATGGTTACGAAAACGCGGCAAGGTTTGGGACAGTGAATTTGCGCCCGGGAAGAGGGTGCGCGTGGCTGTAAATTTGGAAATTGCCGAGGAGGCAACTCGTGTTGCCGATGGCGACGAAGTGGCATTCTTTCCACCGGTCACCGGAGGCTGAAGTGGCAGTGCGCGTGGAGACTGAGGACTTCGACATCGCGGCAGAAGTACGCACGCTGCGCAGCGGCAATCCAAAAATTGGTGCCGTCGCTTGTTTTATTGGTTTGGTGCGCGATGTAAATGAAAATGCCACGGTTGCAGAAATGACCTTGGAGCATTACCCTGCGATGACCCGGAAGGCGCTTAACGGCATCGTCGAGGAAGCCAAGCAGCGCTGGGATATATTGGATGTTTTGGTTGTGCATCGCGTGGGCACGCTGAAGCCTATGGATCAAATCGTCCTCGTGGTGGTGGCAAGCGCGCATCGTGGGGCGGCTTTCGCTGCCTGTGAATTCATCGTGGATTATTTAAAGACCAGGGCGCCGTTCTGGAAAAAAGAGCAGACCAATAAAGGCACGCGTTGGGTCGAGGCGCGCGATAGCGATGACGATGCCGCTCAGAGGTGGAACTGATACGTGCGCGAATTGGAAGCAGGACTCGGTTGATTTCAATTTACAGGATCCGCGGAACGTACGGGCGAGCTGCGACGATTGGCTCGGTACTATTCCTATCCTATCTCGCGGCGAACCGCTGATTTTAATCGGGAGAGCCAATGAAAGGTATTTATCTGAAACTTTATATGCCCGAGTTCGAAAAACATCCAAACGGTGAAGCATTGCATCAGTGGTTGATGAAGAGTGCAAAATCTCTGGGCATTCAAGGCGGGACAGCCACCCGCGCCGTTTCAGGCTTCGGACGGCATGGCGATATCAGCGTTGATAATGTATTCGGCGAGTCGCCTATGGAAATGGCATTCATGACCAGCGAGGAGCTGGCTGACAAGTTTCTCAATCTTCTCAAGAACGAAAAGTTCACCCTGTTTTACATCAAGACCCCCGCCGAATACGGCTGGCTCGGCGAATTAAAGAAGTCCGACTAGGGCCATGCAGAAGTCTAGTGATCACGCGTTTGAATATCAGCAATTTGGCACTTGATTTACATCCCGCGTGTCGCCTGATTCAATAATTTTCTTGCCGCGTCGATAACTTCGGTTGCAGTCAAGCCTGCTGGTCCGAGCCCTCGTTCGACCAAATCGTCTGCCGCGGCCCCGTGCAGGTAAACTGCGAGTAGCATCGCATTGTCCGCGCTCAAGCCTTGCGCGATCAGCGCAGTAATCATTCCGGTCAGTACGTCGCCCATGCCGGCACTGGCCATTCCCGGATTGCCCGTTGAATTGATGTACCAGCTTCCGTTAGGCAACGCGCAAATGCTGCCGGCGCCCTTTAGCACGACAAGGCAGTGGAGGCTTCGCGCTATTTCTAACGCAGCCCCTAGGCGGTCACGCTGGATTTCTTCCGTGCTGCTCTTGAGCAAACGTCCCGCTTCGGCCGGGTGTGGCGTAAGGATGGTCGGTGCGGAGCGCCTCTTGAGCAATTGCCCCAAGGACACTTTGGAACCGATCAGGTTTAGCGCGTCGGCGTCCAGCACCAGTGGCAGATCTGTATTGAGCACGGCAGCAATCAATCGCTGCGCCTCACTCGATTGCCCCAAGCCAGGTCCGACCGCCATGCAATCAAGATGGCGGAGCGCAAGCAATTCGTCGGGCGTACGCAGCATCAGTTCAGGCTGTATCGAATCAACCAACGGCGCATTTTCGGCCAGCATCGCGACATAGGTCCTGCCGGTGCCCAGTTTCAGCGCAGCGCGGCCAGCGAGCAGCGCCGCGCCCACCATTCCCGGTGCGCCGCCAATGATACCTGCGTTGCCATACATTCCTTTGTGGCTGCTGGGAACGCGCGGCTTGAGTTGCGGGCGATTTGCTCGTGACAGCAACCATCCTTTAGGTGGCAAGGTCGCGGCAGGGTCGATATCAAGGTCGCGCACGTAAATTTTGCCGCAACAGTCCACTCCGTCGCCGGTCAGCATTCCGGGCTTGAGCGCAATAAAAGTTACCGTGTGAGTTGCATGGACCGCAGGTCCTCGGTTACCACCGGTATCGGCGTCAAGCCCGCTCGGTACATCCAGAGCAAGTACCGGAACTCGGAACTGGTTGATACGCTCGACTATCTGCGCATAGCGGCCTTCGAGCCGACGCTTAAGCCCAATGCCAAACAGGCCGTCGACCACAACGTCCCATTTGCCTGCTGGAATCTTGCTGTGCAAATCACCGTTGGCATCTCGCCACAAGCGTAAGGCGCGAGCGGCGTCGCGAGGCAATTTTTTTGCATCACCGGTAAAAACGACATCGACTTTGAACCACCACTGTTTCAGATAACGCGCGAGAACCAGGGCATCGCCCCCGTTATTGCCAGGACCGGCAAACACCAACGCTCGGGTGCCCGCCGCGCCCAAAAGTTCTCTTGCAAGCTCGGCACTTGCGAGGCCTGCCGCTTCCATTAGGCGTTGCACTGGTAAAAATCTGGCTTCGATTTTCCTGATGTCGCTGGTCAGGTAAATCGGCCGCGGTGTTGTGGCATCGTCAATCATGGTGATGATAGTTTAGCTGTAAAGCGGGCAGGTGGTTAGGGTATAATTTGTTTTTTCGGAGTCGATCCGCAACTGATGCCCCAACTCCTCAAGCTGCGTGGGCGCAATGCCCTGTCTGATTTCCGCCTTAAAAAACTGCTTTCCGTTTTGAAAAACTCCGTACCCTCGATTAGCGGGGTGCAGGCGGAATTCTGGCATTTTGTGGCTCTGTCGACGAAATTGACGAATGCGCAAACCGCCACTCTGCAGCGGATTTTAACCTATGGCCCGGTGGCGAGTGTGGACAAAGCGAGCGGCGAAATTCTGTTGGTAGTGCCGCGGATCGGCACGGTTTCGCCTTGGTCATCTAAGGCTACGGACATCGCTCGACATTGCGGGCTGGAGGCCGTAGAGCGCATCGAGCGCGGCGTCGCTTTTTATCTTAGTAAACCCGAAAAACTGTCAGCGAGCGAAAGCAATTTGCTACTGCCGCTGATGCACGATCGAATGACCGAATCAGTGCTAGCTTCTTTCGACGAGGTAGATCAATTGTTTCGGCATTTTCCACCCGCACCGATGCAAACGGTGGACGTAATCAAGGGCGGTGCTGCGGCGCTTGTACGTGCGAACCAGGACATGGGGCTTGCGCTTTCCGAGGAGGAAATGACCTATTTACTCGAAAAGTTCAGGCGCGCCGGGCGCAACCCAACCGATGCGGAGCTGATGATGTTCGCGCAGGTGAATTCCGAGCACTGCCGCCACAAGATTTTCAATGCCGATTGGGTGATTGACGGAGTGAAGCAACCGCTTTCACTTTTCGCCATGATAAAAAATACCCATAAGCAGCATCCGCAGGGCACGCTGCTGGCGTACGCTGATAACGCTTCGGTAATGGAGGGTTCGCGCATAGAACGCTTTTGCCCAGTCAATGGCGCTGGGAAATACGTCTATTTGGAAAAGCTGGCGCATATCCTGATGAAAGTGGAAACGCACAATCATCCTACAGCGATTGCACCTTTTCCGGGCGCGGCCACGGGCTCCGGCGGTGAAATTCGTGATGAAGGCGCGACTGGCCGTGGCGCAAAGCCCAAGGCCGGGTTGACCGGTTTTTCTGTTTCCAACCTGAATATTCCCGGTTTCAGGCAACCCTGGGAAATTCATCCAGGTGGCGCGGATGGCCGCTACGGCATGCCTTCGCGCATTGCTTCCGCTTTGCAAATCATGCTGGAAGGGCCGATAGGCGCGGCCTCATTTAATAATGAATTTGGCCGCCCGAATCTGTGCGGCTATTTCCGTACTTATGAGGAACTAGCGGCACAAGAAATGCGTGGCTACCACAAACCGATCATGATCGCCGGTGGTTTGGGTAATATCGAAAGCGAGCAGGTAATAAAAGGCAAAGTGGCAAACAAGTCGTTGCTGATTCAATTGGGTGGACCGGGAATGCTAATCGGGTTAGGCGGTGGCGCGGCTTCCAGTTTGGATACCGGTTCCAATGTCGAGAGCCTGGATTTTGCGTCGGTGCAGCGCGGCAATGCGGAAATGCAGCGCCGCGCGCAGGAAGTCATTGACCGATGCTGGGCGCTGGGTGAGGCTAATCCCATTATCTCGATACATGATGTGGGTGCGGGCGGGTTGTCGAATGCCTTGCCCGAGCTGGTATATAACTCGAACTGCGGTGGTCGAATCAGGCTACGGGAAATCCCCAGTGAAGAACCCGGTATGTCCCCTTTGCAGTTGTGGTGCAACGAAGCGCAGGAGCGTTATGTGCTTGCAGTCAACGCCGATATGTTTTCCAGTTTCGCAAAAATCTGCGAAAGGGAACGCTGCCCATACGCGGTGATCGGTGAGGCGACCAGGGAGTCGTGGTTGCGCGTTGAAGATACAGTGTTCAAGAATCGTCCGGTGGATATGGCATTGGATGTGTTGCTTGGCGGACCGCCAAAGATGACTCGCCAAGTTTTTCGCGTTGCTAAATCGCTGGCGCCATTCGTTCTAAATGATATCGATCTGAGGGAGGCCGTAAATCGAGTGCTGCACTTGCCCACGGTGGCGGATAAAACGTTCCTGATCAGCATTGGCGATCGCACCGTCGGGGGGTTAAGCGCACGGGATCAGATGGTCGGGCCTTGGCAAATTCCCGTGGCGGATGTCGCGGTGACCTTGATGGGCCACAAAACTGTGCGTGGCGAGGCCTTTGCCATGGGCGAACGCGCGCCTCTCGCAATTATTGACCCGAAGGCTTCAGCACGCATCGCACTAGCAGAGTCGCTTACCAATATCGCCGCCGCGCCAATTGCCGATCTCGGCGACGTGAAGCTATCGTGCAATTGGATGGCGGCGGTAGGGCAACCAGGAGAGGATGCCGCATTGTTCGATGCGGTGCAGGCCGTGGCGATGGAGTTATGTCCAAAGTTGGGAATAAGCATTCCGGTCGGCAAGGATTCGCTGTCAATGAAGACGGTGTGGGAAGAAAACGGCAAAAGAAAAGAGGTTACTGCACCTCTGTCCCTGATTGTGTCCGCCTTTGCTCCAGTCTCGGATGCGAGCAGATCTTTGACTCCGCAATTGCGCACCGATTGCGGCGAAACCGAACTCATCCTGATTGACCTTGGAAATAACAGAAATCGGATGGGAGGTTCCGCATTAGCCCAGGTTTACAAGCAAATTGGAAATGACCCGCCCGACGTGGACGACTCAGGGCGGCTCAAGGCTTTTTTCAATATGGTGCAAAAGCTCAATCAGGAAAACCAGCTCCTGGCTTATCACGACCGATCCGATGGGGGGCTGTTTGTCACACTTTGCGAAATGGCGTTCGCTGGGCATGTTGGCATCACAGCGAATCTTGATGAACTCTGCCACGACCCACTTAGCAATGACGTAGACGGGCAGGAACGGCGATCCGAATCTTTGTTTCCGGGCAGGTACTGGGAAAGCATCCTGCAAGTCTTGTTCAATGAAGAATTGGGCGCGGTGCTGCAGGTGCGGACTGCATACCGCAACTCGGTACTACGGGCTTTGTCGCAAGCGGGTCTCTCCGCGTACCTCCTTGGAGGCCCGAACAAAAGTGATGAAATGCGCTTGGTGCGCAACGCCAAGGTAATATTCTCCGAAACGCGGATAAAGCTCCAGCGGATATGGTCGGAGACCTCTTATCGCTTGCAGTTGTTGCGCGACAATCCGGTAGCCGCACAGCAGGAATACGACCGTATGCTGGATAGCGGCGATCCCGGTTTGCAGGCGGAGCTTACTTTCGATATTGGAGATGACATCGCTGCGCCTTATATCGCTGCCGGCAGACGCCCGTGTATTGCGATTTTGCGTGAGCAAGGTGTGAACGGCCAGGTTGAAATGGCTGCAGCGTTTGACCGCGCGGGATTTTTGGCGGTGGACGTGCACATGAGCGATATTATCGAGGGACGCACCTCGCTTAAGCATTTCAAGGGATTTGCCGCTTGCGGCGGATTTTCCTATGGCGATGTGCTGGGCGCTGGAGAAGGGTGGGCCAAGTCCATTTTATTTAATTCCCGTGCCCGCGACGAGTTCTCTGCGTTTTTTCAGCGCACGGATAGTTTTGCTTTGGGAATATGTAACGGCTGCCAAATGATGAGCAACCTGCGTGAGCTGATTCCCGGTTCCCAGCATTGGCCGCATTTTATTCGCAATAAGTCCGAACAATTTGAAGCGCGCTTGGTAATGGCCCGGGTCGAAAGCAGCCCTTCGCTGTTTTTTTCAGGAATGGAAGGAAGCCGTATGCCCATCGCGGTAGCGCACGGGGAGGGCTATGCCGAATTTTTAGACACCACGCAATTGCGTACCGCGCAATCTCTGGTTGCTATGCGCTTTGTAGACAATCGCGGCAATCCGACCGAAATTTATCCATATAATCCCAATGGCTCACCGTCCGGAATAGCCGGACTCACCACTCATAACGGTCGCTTCACGATTCTCATGCCGCATCCCGAGCGGGGGTTTCGCACTGCCCAGTACTCCTGGCATCCGCTAGAGTGGGGCGAAGATGCGCCTTGGTTGCGTGTTTTCAGAAATGCGCGCAAATGGGTGGACTAGCCCCGAGCGGCTATTCAATCTTGGCTTTGGCGCGCAGGTCGGCTAAATATTTGTCAAACTGTTGCTGCTGGTAAGCCTGCTGTACTTTGGGTTTCACATCTTCAAACTGCGGTACTTTGACCGGGCGCGTATCCTCGAGCTTTATTACATGCCATCCGAACTGGGTTTCGACCGGTGTCTGCGTGTACTGGCCTTTCTTTAGCTTGAGCAACGCGTCGCCAAAAGGTTTTACGACATTCGACGTCAAGATCCAGCCTAAATCTCCTCCCTTGCTCGCACTGCCCGTGTCCTTGGATTTTTCCGACGCTAGCTTGTCAAATTTTGCCCCTTTTTTCAGTTGGGCAATGATATCTTTCGCGTCCGCTTCCTTGTCCACGAGGATGTGACGCGCGTGGTATTCCTGTTTATTATCTAAACTCGATTTGATTTTGTCGTACTCGGCCTTCAGAACATCATCACTAACAGGATGGGTCTTTAAATAATCTTGCAGGTATGCCTGCAACAGGAAATTCTCGCGCACGAAATCCGCCTGTGCGGAGATGCTGGGGTTTTTATCGAATCCATTCTTGGTTAGCTCCTGATACAACAGTTCACGGGTAATTAAATCTTCGCGCAGTTGCTTGCGCAGTTCCTCGGAGTCTTTTTCCCCCCGCGCAAGGTGCTCCTGTAACAGTATATCGAATTGGGATTGTGGAATAGGTGTACCGTTCACCGTGGCGACAACGCTGGGTTTCTGAAAAGCGGCCTTCGGCGTTTCCTGGGCATCGCATGCGGAATATATCGCCGAGCCGAAAACCGCTGCGAGCATTAGTATTAAAGTTTTAAATTTCATTTCAAGATCCTTTATATAAAAAGGTGGGCTAAAATTCTTCCGGGGCATATGCTTTAATGCTGAGAGCATGAATTTCTTTGTGCATCATCCCGGATAATGCGGCGTATACCATGCGATGACGCGCTATATTGGTTTTTCCTTGAAACTTTGGAGAAACAATGGTCATCTGGTAATGGCCGCCACTTTTTGCACCCTCGTGTCCCGCATGTTCAGTGCTCTCGTCCACGATTTCAAGGTTTTCGGGCGTAAGCAGAGCAAGTTTCTGCCGTATCTTTTCAATTGTGCTCATGCCTTAGGTCGCGTCACAGTATATATGGAAAGTCGTCTGATAACTATGTCGGAATGACCTTTTTAAAGGGCTTGATTGTAAGCTTTTGCCAAACTCCGCTGGTAACATAGATATCACCATCGGCCCAGATTTGCGCGGCTTCCATAGAGGGAAATTCTGCAACTATCAAACTTCCGCTAAATCCGGCAGGACCTGGATCCGGGCTGTCTATGGCGAGGAACGGCCCGGCGAGGACGACACGGCCCAATTGTTGCAGCTCGGTCAGCCTCGCGAGATGCGCGGGTCGAGTGGCCTGCCTTTTCTCCAGGCTGCCGGGGGCGTCCTCGCCGATGATGGCGTAAAGCACTAAGAACCCCTGATTAAGTCCCGCATGAACCGCGTTGCGGTCGAAATGGGGATAAGGCGCGAGGGCGCAGCGCTATCCCGTAGTAACGCAAGCCCGAGCAACGCAGCCAACGCCGCATTTTGCCGCAACCCGAAGGGACGGGGGCTGCAGCGACATGGTAAGCAAAGCTTGGGGTGCGGGAGCGGCAGCATGAGCGTCCCGTTTAACAGTGCCTCTTGCAGCAGCTTTGCGCCCCTTCCCGCTCCACGCTGCGCGAGTCCGAGCCCGGGGCGCGCCTCGCCCCATACTTTGTCGCTCGTCGCTGGTGTATGATCAAGCACACGTCGCTCCTCGCTTCGCGTCTGGGTCAAGGGCCAGCCAATCGTCGCGGTCACGTGCGATTTAATCAGGGGTTCCACTGGTTTCCTTGTCCTCGATGTGTTTGGCGAGCATCAGCCCTTGCAGTACTACGAATAGAAGCATCAGCGCGAGACTGCCGAAAAGCTTGAAGTTAACCCAGTTTTCGGTGGAAAAGTGGTATGCGACATAAAGATTGGCGGCACCCATCAACGCCAGGAAAAACACCCAGCTCAAATTTAGTTTGCGCCAGATTGCCTCTGGTACAGTGATCTGGCTTTGCATCATCGCGCGTATTAAATTTTTACCCAAGAAAATATCCGCACAAAACAAAACGGCTCCGAACAACCAGTACAAGACCGTGGGCTTCCACTTTACGAAGGTTTCATCATGCAGCAGCAGTGTCGCGCCGCCGAATAGCACGATAATTGCAAGGCTGGCCCACAACATTGGATCTACCTTGCTATGTCTAGCCCAAACCCATCCCACCTGGAAGACAGTCGCTGCAATCGCAACTGCGGTGGCGACGTAAATCCCGTAGAACTTGAAAGCGACAAAAAACAGGACGACGGGGAATAGGTCGAAAAATAACTTCATCGGTCACAAAGCAGGTATTGGAGGCCAAAGCAATTATGAGGCTTTGACTGACCCTTGTCTATTTGCGCAGACCGATCGCAGGGCAGTGAGCTGTTACCCTGAGATTTATTTTTTCTCGAGCTTCAAGGCTGCGGAGTTGATGCAGTAACGCAACCCGGTCGGCTGGGGACCATCGGGAAAAACGTGGCCAAGATGCGCATCGCAGGAATTGCACAGCACTTCGGTGCGCCGCATGAAAAGGCTGTTGTCCTGCTCCGTTTTGACGTTTTCCGATTGCAGTGGGGCCCAGAAGCTCGGCCAGCCGGTGCCGGAATCGAACTTGGTGCCGGAGCCGAACAATTCCATTCCGCAGCAAGCGCAGCGGTAAACGCCTTTTTCCTTGCAGTTCCAGTATTCCCCGCTGAATGCAGGCTCTGTGCCTTTTTTGCGGCAAATATTAAATTGTTCCGGGGTGAGTTCCTGTTTCCATTCCTGTTCGGATTTGTTTACTTTGGTATTCATTTCCAAGCCTTTCTAATGTAAGTCAGCTCAGCGACGTCACATCAACAGTCAATTTACCAACAGGGGAATTTTAACGGAATAAAGTCTGCGCAGGGATCATCATGCCGCGATTAGACCTGGCTTGCCCCTAACAAGTTCTGGCAGCTGCTGATCCTTTTCAACGCCCTCTTGTGCCCATCATGCCGCCGCGACAAGTTCGCGCAGCACGTACGGCAGAATTCCACCGTGCCTGTAGTAATCTACTTCAACAGGCGTGTCGATGCGCAGAAGCAACTCTAATTCCTGCTTACTGCCGTCCTTGCGCTTGATTACCAGCGCCACATCTTGCTGCGGCCTAATCTCCTTCTCAATGCCGAGGATGTCGAATTCCTCGTCTCCCTTTATGCCCAGCGACTGCACGCTGTCATTGCCTTTAAATTGGCAGGGCAGCACACCCATACCGACCAGGTTGGAGCGGTGAATGCGCTCGAAGCTGCGCGTAATGACTGCTTTGACACCGAGCAGTTGAGTGCCTTTCGCTGCCCAATCGCGTGATGAGCCGCTGCCGTATTCCTCGCCGCCGAACACCAACGTCGGGGTCCTCCGTGCCATGTATTTCATTGCGGCGTCATAAATGCTCATTAGTTCGCCTGATGGCTGGAGCAAGGTAATGCCACCCTCCAACCGGGTGCCGTCTGTGTTTGGCGGAATCATCAGATTTTTAATGCGCACGTTAGCAAAGGTGCCGCGCATCATAACTTCGTGATTGCCGCGGCGCGCGCCATAGCTATTGAAGTCGGCTTTGAGGACTCCATTTGCAATTAGGTACTTGCCCGCAGGCGAAGTTTCCTTGATTGAGCCGGCCGGGCTAATATGGTCGGTCGTCACAGAATCGCCGAATATGCCGAGCGCTCTCGCGCCGATGATATTTTCGGTAACGCCGTGTTGCATGCCGAAGGCAGCAAAAAACGGCGGTTCGGCGATATATGTGGATTTTGGCCAGGCGTACACTTGTCCGGCAGCCGACGGCACACTGTTCCAGAGTTGGTGATCACGGGCGAGGTTGGTGTAAAGGCGGCGGAAAGTTTCTGGGTCAGTCGCGTATTTCATTACCGCATGAACTTCGTTACTCGTCGGCCAAATATCCCTGAGATAAACCGGTTTGCCATCCGTGCCGGTTGCAAGCGGCTCGCTCTCGAGATTTACCAGTACCGTGCCGGCGATGGCGAAAGCAACGACCAGCGGCGGGCTCATGAGAAAGTTTGCCTTGATGTTGGCGTGAATCCGGGCTTCGAAATTGCGATTGCCCGATAGCACGGCGGCGCAGACAAGGTCGTTTTGATTTATGGTCTCTTCCAGGCGCGGGTCGAGCGGTCCTGCATTTCCGATACAAGTGGTGCATCCGTAGGCAGCGACCGAGAAACCCAGTTGTTCCAGATACGAAAGCAGTCCAGCTTTCTGAAGGTAATCGGTTACCACGCGCGAACCCGGCGCAAGCGAGGTCTTGATGTGTCTCTTGACCGATAGGCCTTTTTGCACTGCTTTCTTCGCCAGCAACCCGGCAGCAAGCAGCACTCCCGGGTTGGACGTGTTGGTGCAGGAGGTGATCGCGGCAATCAGCACATCGCCATTGCCTATACCGACCTTATTCTTGGGCGCTTCCGCGGGAGAAACGTAAACCGGGTGGGGGGTCGGGTGGTCATCCTTCATTTCCACTTCGCTGGCGGAAAATGCCTCGCCTTTCTGGCTGCCGCCGCCTATTAACAGCTCAGCCGCTTCGGCGCCGGACGCGCCTAGATTCGTTGCATAACGCTGGTATAATTGTTGCGCAGGCTTGTTATAACCGTTCTCAGCCCCAGCTTTGGAGAAAAGTTCGGTAAACTTGTTCTTGAGACTGCCGAGATCGATGCGGTCTTGCGGGCGCTTTGGTCCCGCAAGGCAAGGCTTGATTGAAGCAAGATCAAGCTCAAGAACTCTGCTGTAGTCGATTTGTCCGGGTTTGGGAATTCCGAACAGCCCCTGGGCTCTAAAATAAGAAGCGAAAGAATCCATTTCTCCTGCTGTGCGGCCGGAATCCCTGAAGTATGCAACCGTTGAGTCATCCACCGGGAAGAAGCCCATCGTGGCACCATATTCCGGCGCCATGTTGGAGATCGTGGCGCGGTCGGGTACGGCCAGCGACGCTGCGCCCTCCCCGAAGAACTCGACGAATTTTCCGACCACTTTTTCTTTGCGCAGTATTTCAGTGATGGTCAGTACGAGGTCCGTCGCGGTCACGCCTTCCCGCAATTTGCCGGTCAGGTTAACGCCCACCACGTCTGGGGTGAGGAAATACACCGGTTGCCCGAGCATTCCGGCTTCCGCCTCGATGCCTCCCACGCCCCAGCCTACCACTCCGATGCCGTTGATCATTGTGGTATGCGAATCGGTACCGACTAGGGTGTCCGGATAGTACACGCCCTTTTTCTCATACACTCCGCGGGCGAGATATTCTAGGTTGACCTGGTGCACGATACCTATGCCGGGCGGTATCACTTTAAAAGTGTTAAACGCTTGCATACCCCACTTCATGAATTTGTAGCGCTCAGCGTTGCGCTGGAATTCGAGTTTCATGTTCAGGTCTAGCGCGTCCTTGCTACCGTAATGGTCAACCTGCACCGAGTGATCCACGACCAGATCCACCGGCACCAGTGGCTCGATGACTTTGGGATTCTTGCCCAATTTATCTGCTGTGCCGCGCATCGCGGCCAGGTCGGCAAGCAGCGGCACGCCCGTAAAATCCTGCAAGATGATCCGTGCAACGATAAACGGAATTTCTTCCACCCGAGATGCATTGGGCTGCCAGTTGGCGAGCTGCTTTACGTGCTCTTGGGTGACCTTTTTGCGGTCGTAATTGCGCAGCACCGATTCGAGCACGATGCGGATCGAAACCGGCAAGCGCGATATTTTGCCGACGCCGGCTTTCTCCAAGGCGGGCAAAGAATAGAATTTTCCGGTTTTACCGGATTCCATTTTGAATTCCTGCAAAGTGCCGAACAGGTCATGCATGATGGGCCCTAAGTAGCGAACAAATCCACGAATTCATTTACCGGGGTCGCGTCCAGCTTTTTCTGATCTAGGCATAAATTGAGAATTGCTGTTTGTTGCTTGGTTGCGAAGCGGCGCGCAAGATTAGTTTTGAATTTGGCGATCAACAATGGAGTGCCCTCAGCTCGGCGCAGGCGGTGGCCCAAGGGATATTCTACTTCCACCTTCTCGGTCTTGCTCCCGTCCTTGAAGAAAACTTGTACGGCATTCGCAATCGAGCGTTTTTTGGGATTTAGATAATCTTTGCTGTACTGCTTGTTTTCCACGCATTTCATTTTGTCGCGCAGCCGATCAATTCGCGGATCTTTAGCGATGTTGTCTTCGTAGTGCTGCGCAGTAAGGTCGCCGAATATCAGGCAGATTGCGGTTACATACTGAATGCAATGATCGCGGTCTGCCGGATTATGCAGAGGGCCTTTCTTATCGATAATGCGAATTGCAGATTCGTGGGTAGTGATGAGAATTTTTTCCACCTCGTTAAGTCGGTTTTTGACTCTGGGGTGAAGTTTCAATGCACATTCCGCGGCTGTTTGGGCGTGAAATTCAGCCGGAAAGGAAACTTTGAACAGCACGTTTTCCATAACGTAGCAACCGTAAGAGCGGCGTATCTTGAATTTTTTGCCCTTGAACAGCACGTCGTAGAAACCCCATTTCTTGGCGGTCAGTACCGACGGATAACCCATCTCGCCCGCCAGTGTCATGAGCGCGAGTCGCACTGCGCGGCTGGTGGCATCGCCCGCAGCCCAGGATTTGCGCGAGCCGGTGTTAGGCGCTTGTCGATAGGTACGGAGCGATTGGCCATCCACCCAGGCTTGCGATACGGCATCGATGATAGCAGCACGCGTCCCGCCCAGTAATTTGGTGACCACCGCAGCGGAAGCCACTTTTACCAGCACCACGTGATCCAAACCGGCACGATTAAAACTGTTTTCCAGAGCCAGCACGCCCTGTATTTCGTGCGCTTTAATCATTGCGGTAAGCACGTCCCGTATCGCCAGTGGTTTTTGTCGTTGCGCCACGTTGCGGCGAGAAATCCAATCGCTTGCGGCAAGAATTCCGCCGAGGTTGTCGGAAGGATGCCCCCATTCAGCAGCCAGCCAGGTGTCGTTGAAATCGAGCCAGCGGATCATACAGCCAACATTAAACGCTGCCGAAACCGGGTCGAGTTGGTATGGTGTGCCGGGGACTTTGGCGCCGTTCGGCACGATGGTACCGGGAACAATAGGTCCCATGAGCTTGGTGCAGGCGGGATAAGATAGCGCTTCCAGTCCGCAACCGAGAGTATCCATTAGGCAAATGCGCGCAGTTTCATATGCTTCATTACTTTTGATTTCGTACCCACAGACATAATTGGCGATGTCAACGAGAACCTTATCGGGTTTGGGGCGGATATTGGCCGCAGGCACGGACATTTAGGCTCTCTTATTTGCGTTGCTCGATAGGAACAAATTTGCGGTTCTCGGGTCCGACGTAATTCGCAATCGGGCGAATAATTTTGCCGTCGGCGCGCTGCTCGATCACGTGTGCTGACCAACCGCTGATGCGGGAAATCGCGAACAGCGGAGTAAACATCTCTGTAGGTACGCCCATCATTTGATAACAGACCGCAGAATACCAGTCCAGATTTGGAAACATTTTCTTTTCATTCCACATCAGCGTTTCGATTCGCTCTGCGATGTTAAAAGAAGCCATATCGTCCGCATTCTTAGATAACCTGCGCGCAACATCCTTGATGATTTTATTGCGCGGGTCGCCCACGGTATAAACAGGATGGCCGAAGCCAATGATGATTTCCTTGTTGGCGATGCGCTGCTTGATATCGGCCTCTGCTTGATCGGCGTTTTTGTATCGGTGTTGAATTTTAAACGCGGCTTCATTCGCGCCTCCGTGCCTGGGTCCTCTGAGCGCGCCGATCGCGCCGGTAATCGTCGAATAAATGTCCGAACCGGTGCCCGCAATTACCCGAGCGGCGAACGTCGAAGCGTTGAACTCGTGTTCTGCATATAGAATGAGAGAAGTATGCATCGCGCGCTCGTGCAGAGACAATGGTTTCGTGCCATGCAAAAGATGCAGGAAATGTCCTGCAATTGACTCATCATCGGTGTTGACCTCGATGCGTCGGCCTGATTGTGAATAGTGGTGCCAATAGAGCAGCATCGAGCCAAAACACGCCATCAAGCGATCCGCGATATTGCGCGCGCCGGCGGGATTGTGATCTTCTTCCTCTGGCATGATGGTGCCCAGCACTGAGCAACCGGTGCGCAGCACATCCATCGGATGCGCAGAGGCCGGCAGACATTCAAGTACCTTTCTTAGGTTTGCGGGCAGTTCGCGCAACGATTTGAATTTTTCTTGATAATCTTCGAGTTCGGCCTGTGAGGGGAGTTTTTCGTGCACCAGCAGATAGGCAATTTCCTCAAATGTCGCTTTGTCGGCAAAATCCAGAATGTCGTAGCCGCGGTAATGTAAATCATGGCCGGTGCGGCCGACAGTGCAAATAGCGGTATTGCCGGCGGCAATTCCGGAAAGCGCGACCGATTTTTTTGTCTTCGCTTGTGATGCCTGCTTGTCGCTCATGATTTCGCCGTGGCAAACATTGGTGCTAGTTTCTTGGCAAAGCGCTACGCAGCGGATAATTGACTATAGATGCGAATTTGTATGATCTCGGCCAGGTCTCGGCAGCACACAGATTGCACACCAGTTTTCCTGAGTCCTAGTCAAGCAGCTGCTTTACGGCGTCGCGTTCTTCCTGAAGCTCTTTCAGCGTCACATCCATTTTTTCGCGGGAGTAGGCATCGATATTGAGATTCTTGACTGTCTGGTATGCGCGGTTTGAGCACGTCACCGGGAAGCCGTAAATGATATCTTCAGGGATGCCATAGCTCCCAGGGGAGGGGATGCCCATAGTCACCCATTTGCCACTAGTGCCGGACATCCAGTCGCGCACATGGGCGATCGCCGCGTTGGCGGCGGATGCAGCGGAAGACAGGCCACGCGCTTCAATCACGGCGGTGCCGCGCTTGGCGACAGTGGGGATGAATACTTCACGGTTCCATTTTTCGTCGTTAATCATCGCTTTCACGCTTTTTCCGTCGATTGTGGCAAAGCGATAATCAGGGTACATGGTCGGAGAGTGGTTCCCCCACACCACCATTTTTTCAATCGCGTCTACCGGTTTGCCGGTTTTACCGGCAAGCTGAGTGAGCGCCCGGTTATGATCAAGGCGCAGCATCGCAGTAAAGCATTCACGTACTAGGTCCGGCGCGCTCTTCATCGCAATGTAGGCATTGGTGTTGGCCGGGTTGCCCACGACCAGCACTTTCACGTCGCGTTTCGCAACTTCATTCAGTGCCTTTCCCTGGACGGTGAAAATTGCGCCGTTAGCTTCCAGCAGGTCTTTTCTTTCCATTCCCTTGGTGCGGGGGCGTGCACCGACGAGGAGTGCTATATCGGCATCCCTAAATGCGATTTTGGGGTCATCCGTGAAACTAATGCCTTGCAAAAGGGGGAAAGCGCAATCCTCAAGCTCCATCACCACTCCCTTAAGCGCCGGCTGAGCTTGTGTGATTTCCAGCAGTTGGAAGATAAGCGGCTGGTCCTGGCCCAGCATTTCCCCGCTGGCGATTCTGAACAGGAGACTGTAGCCGATTTGTCCGGCAGCACCGGTGACTGCAACGCGAGAGGGTTTTTTCATTTGAGGTCCGGGTTCAAAAAGGAGTACAAAATCTAAAAGCGGCCTGATTAAAGAAAAAAGTCGTCTGTCTTTTCCACGATGCCGTAAGGCATTAGCGAGCAGGTCCGAACCTAAAGAATGGTAAAAATAATCCTGGTTCCTGTCAATTGATTCTTATATCTTATAAAAGATACATAACATCGTGGACGAAAGCTGGTTTTTGTGCTAAAAAAAGCTGATGAATAACGACAATGCTATTACCTCTCCGGCTTTCCATCCACTCTATCAGCAGATCAAAATTTTGATCACGCAAAGCCTGATTTCCGGCGAATGGCGCCCGGGCGACGCAATTCCCAGCGAAACTGAGCTTGCATCTCGCTACCATGTCAGCCAAGGCACGGTGCGTAAAGCAATTTCCGAGCTGGCTGACGAGAACCTGCTAATCCGTCATCAGGGCAAGGGGACTTTTGTCGCATCCCATGCCGAAGAGCGGCGGCAATTTCATTTTGTGCGAATTACCTCGGATAAGGACGGAGTAATTTACCCGGAGGGGGAACTTCTGGAATGCCGTCGCGGCAAGGCAGATGGCAGTATCGCGAAACTCCTGGAAATAAACGCCGGAGCTTCGCTCGTGGTTATTAAACGTTTGCTCAATGTTTCTGGCAGGCCGGTGTTGCTTGAGCAGATCCGCCTTCCTGGTGCGATGTTCAAACGGCTCGACGCCGAAGTTATCAATCAGCATCATTGCAAAATGTACAGCATGTTCGAGTCGGAATTTGGCATCCGTATCACACAAGTGGCCGAACAACTCAAGGCCGTTGCCGCCAGTGGCGAGGCAGCAAAACTGTTGAAGCTTAGCCAGGGTACACCGTTACTCTGCATCGAACGGGTGGCTTATACGTATGGCGATAAACCGGTAGAGTGGCGTAAAAGCCTGTGCGATACCAAGGAGCACTATTACATGAATAAAATCGTTTAACGCATTGTTGGTAATGGCAATGGCCAAAAAAAAGCACCCAAAGTATCTTGATTTGTTGAAAATACGACTCCCTCTGCCAGGGTGGGTTTCCATTCTGCACCGCGCCAGCGGTGCACTGCTCTTTTTGTTCATCCCTTTTTTGTTGTGGTTGTTGCAAGCGAGCCTCGCTTCCGGTGAAACCTATGCTAGTTTCAAGTCGACTTTGGCCAGTCCGCTGGTAAAGCTTGTTCTGTTCGGCCTGGTATGGGCTTTTTTGCATCACTTCTTCGCCGGGATCCGTTATTTGGCGCTTGACATGCATCTAGGAATTGAGCTGGGACCCGCGCGCGCAAGCAGCGCAGCGGTGCTGATCACGAGCATTGTCTTGACGGTTTTAGTTGGGGTGCGGTTGTGGTAAAGCACCCCGGGGCTGCTTTCCATCACGGATTTCGTGATTGGGTGGTGCAAAGAGTGAGCGCAGTCATAATGGTGATTTACACCCTGCTGCTGCTCGTCATTCTCCTTTTTGAATCCCCAATTCAATACTCAGAATGGAAAGAACTGTTTGGCTATCAATGGATGCGTATCGCAAGCTTTTTTTTCCTGGTGAGTCTGTTCATCCATGCTTGGATTGGCATGCATGACATCTTTATGGACTATATCGGTTCGATAGGCATCCGGCTTGGTTTGCAGGTAGCAGTAATTGTTGCGCTCCTGATTTACGCTGCCTGGTCAATTCAAATCTTATGGGGCGCGTAAATGGCGCTGATAAAAAGAACATTTGATGCGGTAATTGTCGGCGGCGGCGGGTCGGGTCTGCGTGCCGCGCTGCAGCTTTCGGAAGCCGGGATGAAGTGCGTGGTGTTGTCAAAAGTCTTCCCAACACGTTCCCACACCGTGGCGGCGCAGGGGGGCATCGGCGCATCACTGGCCAATATGGGCGAGGACAACTGGTTGTGGCATATGTACGACACGGTCAAGGGTTCGGATTATCTCGGGGACCAGGACGCCATTGAATTTATGTGCCGCATGGCGCCGAAGCTAGTTTATGAGCTCGAGCACTTCGGCATGCCATTTGACCGGAATGAAGACGGTACCATTTATCAGCGCCCATTTGGTGGACACTCGAAAAATTTTGGCGAGCGGCCGGTGCAAAGAATTTGCTGCGCAGCAGACCGCACCGGACACGCTATGCTGCACACGCTGTACCAGCGCAATGTGAAAGCGCAGACCCAGTTTTTTGTGGAGTGGATGGCGCTCGATCTACTCGTGGACCCCGACGGGCACGTCCTTGGGGTCACTGCGCTCGAGATGGAGACCGGCGAAGTAATGATCCTGCAGGCGCGCGCAACTCTGTTTGCCACCGGAGGGGCGGGGCGCATTTATGCGGCCAGCACCAATGCTTTCATTAATACCGGCGATGGCCTGGGCATGGCAGCGCGCGCGGGTTTTCCGCTGGAAGACATGGAATTTTGGCAATTCCATCCCACCGGAGTGGCCGGCGCCGGCGTTTTGATTACCGAAGGCGTGCGCGGCGAAGGCGGTTACCTGCTTAACAAGGATGGCGAACGCTTCATGGAACGCTATGCGCCCAACATGAAGGACCTGGCTTCACGCGATGTAGTCGCGCGCGCCGTGGCGACCGAAATCAAGGAAGGCCGTGGCGCTGGCAAGGACGGTGATTACGTGCTTTTGAAACTTGATCATCTCGGCAAAGACGTAATTGAGAAACGCCTTCCGGGCATACGCGAAATCGCCAGGAAATTTGCCAATGTCGACCCTGTCAAAGAACCAATTCCAGTGGTGCCGACTTGCCATTATCAGATGGGAGGGATTCCCACCAATTATCATGGCCAAGTGGTCGTTCCCAAAGGAGAAAGTCTCGAAATGCCGGTGCCAGGATTTTACGCCGCCGGTGAGTGCGCGTGTTGCTCGATCCACGGCGCTAACCGTCTCGGCGCCAATTCGCTCACCGATTTGCTTGTGTTCGGCAAAACTGCGGGCGATCACATGGTGAAATTCTTGCGGGAAAACCCTGGTCACAAGAATCTGCCGAAAGACGCAGGCGAGTTCACATTGGCACGCCTTGGGCGCCTGGATCATCAGAGAAGCGGGGAAAGCGTCCACGCGGTGGCGGCGGACATGCGTAAAACCATGCAGGCGCACTGTGGCGTGTTTCGCTTCCCTGAAATGCTTGTACAAGGTGTGCAGAAAATCGGTGAAATCGGCGAACGGACGAAGCGCACCGAAATCAAGGACAAAAGTACGGTTTTTAACACTGCCCGCGTTGAAGCGCTGGAGTTGGATAATCTCATTGAGGTTGCGCTGGCAACATTAGTTTCAGCGGAAGCGCGCAAGGAATCGCGCGGCGCGCATGACCGCGCCGATTTTCATAAGCGCGATGACGATAATTGGTTGAAGCATACTCTTTATTACAAGGACGGCGATCGTCTCGTTTATAAACCAGTCCATTTAAGACCGCTGACGGTTGAAACTTTCGAACCTAAGCCACGCGTTTATTAGGAATGAAAATGCGATTTTCTATTTTTCGTTTTGACCCGGAGCGGAATGCTAAACCGTACATGCGGGACTACGAGGTTGCGCTTGAAGCGACGGACCGCATGCTGCTCGATGCACTGGAGCGAATCAAGACGATAGACGACTCTCTCAGTCTGCGCCGCTCCTGCCGCGAAGGGGTATGTGGTTCGGACGCCATGAACATCAATGGCAAAAACGGGCTTGCCTGCATCACAAAACTATCGGAACTTAAAGAACCGGTGCTGTTGCGGCCGCTACCGGGGCTTCCGGTGATTCGTGACCTGATTGTGGATATGACCCAGTTTTTCAAGCAATATCATTCAATCAGGCCGTACCTCGTCAATAATGACCGCGCACCCGAAAAGGAACGCTTGCAGTCGCCCGAGGAGAGGGAGCAACTGAACGGGCTTTATGAATGCATTCTTTGTGCCTGCTGCTCCACCTCCTGCCCCTCGTTTTGGTGGAACCCGGACAAGTTTGTCGGTCCCGCAGGATTATTGCAAGCCTACCGTTTCATCGCCGATAAGCGCGACCATGCGACCAGGGAAAGACTGAATGACCTGAAAGATTCCTACCGATTGTTCCGCTGCCATACAATCATGAATTGCGTGGACGTATGCCCCAAGGGACTAAATCCGACCCGGGCGATTGTTAAGATTAAAGAATTGATGATTAAACAAACAATATGAACGAGATGGATAGACTGCGCTGGAATTGCCGGCGCGGTATGCTGGAACTGGACTTGGTGTTGACCGGGTTTCTTGAGCGACATTATCCACAGCTTACTGAACCGCAGGCCAGAATGTTCAAAGAATTGCTTGATTATCCAGACATTGAATTATGGGACATGATCATGGACAGGAGTGAGCCTGCAGAAGAGGCAATGAAAGCCGTGTTGCAGCTTATTCGCACCAGCTAATGATGCTCGAGTTGTGTAACCTGATGACTATTAGCACAATCTATGAAATCCTCGGAGAAGCAAATGGATAAGCAGCGTAAAGCGGTTCTTTCCTTCACCGGCGGCGGGGACGCGGTCGAATTACCCGTGCTTTCAGGCGCGATAGGGCCGGAGGTCGTCGACATTCGCGAACTGTATGCAAAAACCGGCATGTTTACCTATGACCCGGGCTTTCTTTCAACTGCGTGCTGCACGTCATCGATAACCTACATCGATGGGGACAAGGGTGTATTGCTCTACCGCGGCTACCCAATAGAGCAACTGGCGCAGCACTGTGACTTCTTGGAGGTATGTTACTTATTACTCAATGGCGATCTGCCTAATCGGGAACAGAAGAAGTATTTCGATGATCAGATTAAAGAACACACCATGGTGCACGAGCAGCTCGCGCGTTTTTACACTGGTTTCCGCCGCGACGCGCATCCCATGGCAGTGATGGTCGGTGTGGTCGGGGCGCTCTCGGCGTTTTATCACGAAGCGATGGACTACAGCGATGCCGCGCACCGCGAAGTTTCTGCGTACCGGCTGATCGCCAAAGTGCCGACCATCATAGCTATGTGCTACAAGTACAGTATTGGCCAGCCGTTCATGTATCCACGCAACGCCCTCAATTATGTGGAAAATTTCTTCCACATGATGTTTTCTACACCAGCCGGCGATCACAAGATTAATCCGGTCCTGGTGCGCGCGCTTGACCGCATCCTGATTTTGCACGCGGACCATGAGCAAAATGCCTCGACTTCCACCGTGCGCCTGGCGGGCTCGTCTGGCGCCAACCCGTTTGCCTGTATATCCGCCGGCATCGCTTGCCTGTGGGGACCAGCGCACGGAGGCGCCAACGAAGCATGCCTCAATATGCTGGAACATATCGGCGACACATCGCGAATCGGCGAATACATCAAGCGCGCCAAGGACAAGAACGACAGCTTCAAGTTGATAGGCTTTGGCCACCGCGTATATAAAAATTATGACCCTCGCGCCAAGCTCATGCGGGAGACGTGCCATGAGGTGCTGAGCGAACTGGGCTTGCAGAACGACCGTCTGTTCAAGCTGGCGCTGGAACTGGAGCGCATCGCCCTTCAGGACGATTATTTCATCAGCAGGAAGCTTTACCCGAATGTTGATTACTATTCAGGGATCGTGCAGCGCGCTTTGGGTATTCCAGTCAGTATGTTTACCGCGATCTTTGCTATGGCGCGCACCGTAGGCTGGTTCGCGCAATGGATGGAGATGATACGAGATCCAGAATACCGGATCGGCCGGCCACGTCAACTTTACAATGGCGCGTTGAAACGCGATGTCATGCCGATAAACGGCCGCACCTAAGCGAGGTCTACCATGATGCAGAAATTACTCAACAATTCCTATCTGTACGGCGCCAATGCCCCGTTCATCGAGGAGTTGTATGAAGCGTATCTACGAAATCCGAATTCGGTGAGCGCTGTCTGGCGAGAATATTTTGACCAGGTCAAAGGCACGGCTCAAGAAGTATCTCACACTTTAGTCCGGCAAAATTTTGTCGAATTGGCCAAACGCCACGGCAATGGTCATGCCGGGATTGCGGCCGGACCGGCTATTGCTGCCGCGGCAAAGAAACAAGTTTCAGTGCTTCAGCTCATCAATGCCTATCGTTTCCTCGGAGTGCGCCATGCCGATCTTGATCCATTGAAGCGTCAGGAAAAACCTTACATTCAGGAACTGGATCCGGCGCATTACGGCTTAAGCGAAGCTGACATGGACACCGTATTCAATACCGGTTCGCTGGTGGGGCCAGACCAGATGACCCTGCGTGAAATAATCAAGGCAGTTAAACAAACCTATTGCGGCAGCGTCGGCGCGGAGTATATGTATATCACCGATGTCCAGCAAAAGCGCTGGATTCAAAACCGCTTGGAAGGGTCCCGTGCCAATCCCAACTTTGCTCCGGAATACAAGCGGCACATTCTGGAGCGACTGACCGCAGCGGAGATACTGGAAAAATATTTGCATACGCGTTATGTGGGACAAAAACGCTTTTCGCTGGAAGGCGGTGATGGCTTGATCGCGCTGCTTGATCACGTAGTCCAGCATGCCGGCAAACTGGGTGTGCAGGAAACCGTAATTGGCATGGCACATCGCGGCCGACTCAATGTTCTGGTCAACACCCTGGGTAAAATGCCCAAAGACCTGTTCCTGGAATTTGAGGGCAAGCACTCGGACGAGTTGCCGGCCGGGGACGTCAAGTATCATCAGGGCTTCTCTTCCGACATCATGACGCCAGGTGGGCCAATGCACCTGACTGTGGCATTCAATCCTTCCCATCTTGAAATCGTCAATCCGGTAGTGGAGGGGTCGGTGCGCGCGCGCCAGCATCGGCGCAAGGATCGGGAGGGCAGGCAGGTGCTGCCGGTACTCTTGCATGGCGATGCTGCTTACGCGGGTCAGGGCGTGGTTATGGAAACATTGAATCTTTCCCAGACCCGAGGCTACGGCACCGGCGGTACGGTGCATATCATCGTCAATAATCAAATCGGCTTTACCACCTCGGACCCGCGCGATACGCGTTCCACGCTGTATTGCACCGACGTCTCGAAAATGGTTGAAGCGCCAGTCCTTCACGTTAATGGTGACGACCCCGAGGCACTTTTGTTTGCCGCGGAAATGATGCTGGACTTTCGTATGCAATTCAAAAAGGACGTGGTAATCGATATGGTGTGCTTTAGGCGCCTCGGCCACAACGAGCAGGACGAACCGTTGGTAACCCAGCCGCTAATGTACAAGAAAATCGCCAGGCACCCGGGTACGCGCAAACTATACGCGGACAAACTCCAAGCGGAAGGCGTGGTCGAGCCGAGTCAGGCTGACGAGATGATCAACAGCTATCGAAACGCGATGGACGCCGGGCAGCACACCAACAAATCTGTTCTTTCCAATTACAAGCCGCCTTACACGGTGAATTGGGCGCCGTTTAAAGCCACCAAATGGACTGATCCTGCGCAGACCAGTGTTCCACTGGAAAAACTGCAACAATTTGCTACCAAGCTTACTAGCGTTCCGTCCAATTTCAGGCTGCACCCTCGGGTTGAAAAAATCATCGCTGACCGCAGACTCATGGGCCAGGGCAAGCTTCCGCTGGATTGGGGCATGGCGGAAACGCTGGCTTATGCCAGCCTGCTGGAGCAAGGCTATGCGGTGCGAATTTCTGGCCAGGATTCCGGACGCGGAACATTCTTTCATCGGCACGCTGTGCTACACGACCAAGACCGCGAGCGCTGGGACGACGGTACTTATCTTCCATTACAGCATGTTTCGGAAACACAGTCCGACTTTCTGGTGATCGACTCTTTGCTGTCCGAAGAAGCCGTGCTGGGTTTTGAATACGGTTATGCTACAGCGGAACCTAACGAGCTTGTCATCTGGGAGGCGCAGTTCGGCGATTTTGCCAACGGGGCTCAGGTTGTGATTGACCAGTTCATCGCTTCCGGTGAAGTGAAATGGGGTCGAATCTGCGGGTTAGTGATGTTTCTACCGCACGGTTATGAAGGGCAGGGCCCGGAACATTCTTCGGCACGGCTGGAACGCTACATGCAATTGTGCGCCGATTACAACATGCAGATTTGCACGCCGACGACACCAGCGCAAATGTTTCATATGCTGCGCCGGCAGATGGTACGGCCGCTGCGCAAACCCTTGATCGTGATGACTCCGAAAAGCCTATTAAGGCACAAGGAGTCGGTCTCCACGCTCGCGGAGCTTGCGAACGGCGGCTTTCAACCAATCATCGGAGATGTCGAGAAGCTGGATATTGAAAAAGTCAGGCGTCTCGTCTTCTGCAGCGGCAAGGTCTATTACGATCTTATTGGCTACCGTCGCGAAAACGGCATCAAGGACATCGCCGTGATTCGCATCGAACAGCTTTACCCGTTTCCTCACCAGCAATTCAAAGCCGAAATCGACCGCTATCCAAATGCCAAAGAAATTATTTGGGCACAAGAGGAACCCGGTAACCAGGGTGCTTGGCACCGAATACAGCATTATCTGATGCGCCACATGCGCGCGGACCAAGAGCTTTCTTACGCGCTGCGCCCTTCTTCGGCGACGCCTGCGGCGGGTTATCTGTCGCTGCACAATCGGCAGCAAAAGGAGTTGGTCGCAGCGGCATTCCGGGAAAAACTGGAGGTGGACACTGGACGAGTGCAGCACTGATATATCGACCTGTCGTCGACACGTTCGCCGTTAGTAACTTACGGAAAGATGGAGCGATAATGTTAGTTGAGGTAAAAGTCCCGGTATTGTCCGAATCGGTCGCCGAAGCGACTTTATTGTCCTGGCACAAGAAGCAGGGTGAGTTTGTGCAGAGGGATGAGAACCTGATTGACATCGAGACCGACAAAGTGATCCTGGAACTGCCAGCACCCAGTTCAGGAGTGCTAGCGAAAATAGTCAAGAATGACGGTGCAACGGTGGCAAGCAATGAAGTCATCGCTACCATCGATACCAGCGCCAAGCCAAGTGTGGCAGCCGCATCGTCAGCCGATGCCAAACCGCGGGCCGAGAAAATAAACGAACCCGTATTGATGCCGGCAGCCAGGAAACTAGCGGCGGAAAGCAAACTCGACGCAGCCGCAATCAGTGGCAGCGGGCGCGGTGGACGGATAACCAAGGCCGATGTAATCTCGCGGCGGGATGCCTTGCAACAAACTGCGGCGGAAATATCTGAACCGGGACCCGGCGATGTAAGCGGCATCCTCGGAGAACGTCCTGAGCAGCGTGTGCCAATGACCCGGCTGCGCGCGCGCATCGCCGAACGTTTGGTGCAGTCGCAACACGCGGCTGCGATACTGACCACTTTTAACGAGGTCAATATGCAGCCGGTCATCGAGCTGCGTAACCGATATAGGGAGAGATTTGAGAAAGAGCACGGCATAAAACTTGGTTTCATGTCATTTTTTGTCAAAGCGGCCGTTGCAGCGCTAAAAAAGTTTCCGATCGTCAACGCATCGATTGACGGCAATGACATCATCTATCACGGCTACTTTGATATTGGCATCGCAGTGAGCTCTCCGCGGGGCCTAGTAGTACCCATAATTCGAAATGCGGATCAGCTTTCGCTCGCTGAGATCGAAAAACAGATTGCCGATTTCGGTAATCGCGCACAGGAAGGCAAGCTCGGAATTGAGGAACTGACGGGTGGTACGTTCTCGATCTCTAACGGAGGAGTTTTCGGCTCAATGCTTTCCACGCCGATCATCAATCCGCCGCAAAGTGCGATACTGGGAATCCATGCAACCAAGGAGCGCCCTGTGGTGGAAGGCAACCAGATAGTAATAAGGCCCATAAATTATTTGGCGCTTTCTTATGATCACCGCATCATTGACGGGCGCGAAGCAGTGTTGTCTTTGGTATCGATGAAGGAAGCATTGGAGGATCCGGCGCGTTTGCTTTTAGAGGTTTGATTCTTGCCGCCGACTCGCAGAGCGGAGTAAATCGTCGGCATTCTCCATACCGCCACGTGTCTGCGATTCGAACGGGGTGAGGGACTCATGGGCAGATCATTCGATGTGGCGATCATCGGCGCCGGGCCCGGTGGTTATGTGTCCGCCATCCGCTGTGGACAGCTTGGCCTCAACACTGTTTGCATTGACGACTGGAAAAATGAAAAAGGCAGACCCAGTCTTGGCGGAACCTGTTTAAACGTTGGTTGCATCCCTTCAAAAGCTCTACTTGAATCAACTGAAAATTACGAGCGTGCCAAGCACAAATTTTCAGAACACGGAGTAAAAGTTCAGGATGTGACCATGGATGTGGGCGCTATGCAGGCGCGAAAAAATAATATCGTTGAAGGTCTTACCGGTGGCATTTCAGTGTTGTTCAAGAAAAATAAGGTTCTATCAATGCACGGGAAAGGGCGCTTGGTTTCAGCAAAAAACACTTATCGAATCGAAATATCAAATAACGGCAGCTCTGAAATCATCGAGGCAAAACACGTGATAGTCGCTTCCGGCTCATTGCCTAGGCGACTGCCGGGTGTTGCGCTGGATCAGAATTTGATTGTGGATAATGTCGGGGCGCTGTCATTTACCGAAGTGCCAAAACGACTTGGAGTGATAGGCGCGGGCGTGATTGGCTTGGAAATGAGCAGCGTGTGGCGACGTTTGGGGTCACAGGTCACCATACTTGAAGCCTTGCAGGGCTTTTTGTTGGTTGCAGACGAGCACGTTGCCAAGGAAGCGCAAAAGATCTTTACCAAGCAGGGCTTGGACATCCGCACAGGGGTTAAGATAACTTCGGCAAAAACCAGTAAAAAACAGGTTATCGTCGAATACGAGGACCACAAGGGTACTCAGCAAGCGCTTGAATGCGACAAACTAATTGTTGCCATTGGTAGGATTCCGAATACGGCCGGACTTGGCGCTGAAACCGTGGGACTGAAACTGGATGGCCGGGGTTACATCGAAGTGGATGAATGTTGCCATACTAATTTGCCCAATGTATTTGCTGTTGGCGATGTGGTGCGCGGACCGATGCTTGCTCACAAGGCATCCGAGGAAGGCGTGATGGCCGCCGAAATTATCGCAGGCCAAGCGGGCCATGTTAGCCTGGATTCAATTCCTTGGGTCATTTATACATCTCCGGAAATCGCTTGGGTAGGCCAGACCGAACAGGAACTGAGGAAAACCGGAGTTGCATATCGCTCAGGCCAGTTTCCTTTTCTTGCCAACGGGCGCGCACGCAGCCTGGGAGAGACTTCAGGCTTCGTGAAAATTCTGGCAGATGCAAAAACCGACCGAATCGTCGGGGTGCACATTATCGGACCCTACGCCTCGGAAATGATTGCGGAAGCGGTCGTAGCGATGGAATTTGCGGCGAGTAGTGAAGACATCGCGCGCATCGTCCATGCCCATCCATCGCTTTCCGAGGTGTTTCATGAGGCGGCACTCGGCGTAGATAAGCGCGCGCTGCATATCTAATCCGTCGCGCTGATATCTGGACATTAGGTTTCTGCCCAAACATTAATAAAGATTTATCCATGCAGAATTTCAAAGCCTACCGAATTTTTACCGAGGACGGCGCGATAGTCAGTCGGCTGGTCGAAACCAGCTTAAACGACTTGGATGCGGGCGAGGTTGTTCTCAAGACCGCCTATTCAAGCGTCAATTACAAGGATGCTTTGGCGGCAACCGGTGCCGGCAAAGTCATTCGCCGTTTTCCCTGCATCGGCGGGATAGATGTTTCAGGCGTGGTGGAATCCTCTGCTGATTCGCGCTTCAGAAAGGGAGATGAGGTAATCGTCACCAGTTATGATTTGGGAGTGTCGCACGACGGAGGTTATGCCGAATATGTGCGCGTGCCTGCGGCTTGGGTGGTACCGCTGCCTAAAGGCCTGAGCTTGTTCGATGCAATGGCCATTGGCACGGCAGGATACACGGCAGCATTAGCCATTCATATCATGGAGCAGAATGATCTGAAGCCCGTAAACGGCAACGTGGTGGTCACGGGCGCCACCGGCGGAGTAGCGAGCATCGGCATTGATATGTTGGCGAAACTTGGCTATCGCGTGGTGGCCATTACCGGCAAGGATGGTGAGCACGACTATCTGAGAAAACTCGGCGCGGTCGAGGTGTTATCGCGGCACAAGTTGGAAATGGGCACGCGTCCATTGGAAAAACCGGTGTGGGCCGGTGCGCTCGATTCCGTTGGCGGCGAACAACTGGCTTGGCTCATTCGCAGCATGCAGCCGAATGGTGTCATCGCAAGTTTTGGAAACGCCGGGGGCGTGGAGCTTCATACCACAGTGCTGCCGTTCATTTTGCGCGGGGTGCGCTTGCTGGGTGTAGATTCGGCATATACCGAAATGCCGCTCCGGCGGACGATTTGGGCTAGGCTCGCGAGCGATTTACGCCCGAGACATCTTGCAGAAATCACCCAAACGGTGAGGCTTGAGCAATTGCCAACAGTTTTTGAAAAAATACTCAAAGCGCAATCGCGAGGGCGCACTGTAGTCAAGATATAATAAGTTTTTATAATCAATGCGGTAGATAATTATATTAAACTGAATTCTAGAAATAACTTTTAATGCGAAATAGAGAGGTGGATAATAATTCAGGAGGAGAAAATGCAGCAAACTTACCGAGATTTTTATCGCCGCTCAATTGAGGATCCCAACTCATTTTGGGGCGAGCAAGCCAAATTGATAGACTGGCACCAGCCTTTCAACACCGTTCTGGATTACAGCCGGCCGCCGTTTGCCAAATGGTTCGTCGGTGGGCTGACCAATCTCTGCTTTAACGCCGTGGATCGTCATGTGCCGGCACGCGGCGAGCAGAAAGCACTAGTCTGGATCTCGACCGAGGTCAACCAAGAAAAAAGCTACAGTTACCGCGAACTACATGTAGAAGTACAGCGCGCGGCGCGCATGATGCAATCGCTCGGAGTCAAAAAAGGCGACCGCGTCATAATCTATATGCCCATGGTCCCAGAAGCGGCATTTGTCATACTGGGGTGCGCGCGCATTGGCGCAATACATTCGGTTGTGTTCGGCGGTTTTGCCGCTGCGAACCTCGCCGCGCGCATCGATGACGCGAAGCCCAAACTCATGATCACGGCTGACGGCGGAAGCCGCATGGGTAAGGCCATTCTCTACAAGACCCTGGTTGATGAGTCAATCAAGTTGGCGCAATATCCACCGGAGAAAGTCATTATTTTGCGCCGTGGACTTGACCCTAACCTGCAAATAATTCCCGGGCGTGATATCGATTATGCTGAGCTGCGCGAGAAGCACCTTGATGCCAAGTTGCCTGCAGTGTGGCTGGAGTCAAACGAGCCTTCCTACATTCTTTACACTTCAGGTACCACTGGGAAGCCAAAGGGTGTGCAGCGTGATGTCGGCGGCTACGCGGTAGCCCTGGCCGCGTCGATGAAATATATTTACTGTGGCAACGCTGGCGAAACCATGTTTACCGCCTCGGATATCGGTTGGGTAGTAGGGCATTCCTACATTATCTACGCGCCGTTGATTGCCGGAATGACAACCGTCATGTATGAAGGGGTGCCGGTGCGACCTGATGCGGGAATCTGGTGGAAAATCGTCCAGGACCAGAAGGTCAGTGTGATGTTCACGGCTCCCACCGCCATCCGCGTTCTAAAGAAACAGGATCCGATTTATCTCAAGAAATACGACATTTCATCACTGCGGCACTTGTTCCTTGCAGGCGAACCACTCGATGAGCCGACCCATATTTGGATTTCGGAGGCATTGCATAAGCCGGTCATCGATCATTACTGGCAGACTGAGACCGGTTGGGCAATTTTGACTTGCGCCCCGGGTGTGGAAAAAACCCCGGTAAAATTCGGCAGCCCGAGCTTCGCAGCTTATGGCTACAACTTGCGATTGCTGCACGAGGCGACCGGCGAGGAAGTTGGCAACAACGAGAAAGGTGTGGTCACCGTCGTTCCGCCGCTGCCGCCGGGCTGCATGACCACCGTTTGGGGCCAGGATGAACGCTTCGTGCAAACTTATTTCACAAGTTTCAAAAATAAAATGGTCTACACTACTTTTGACTGGGGAATCCGAGATCAAGAAGGTTATTATTTTATTCTCGGCCGCACGGATGACGTAATTAACGTAGC
The DNA here is from genome assembly GCA_035624615.1 of Burkholderiales bacterium. GTDB lineage: Bacteria > Pseudomonadota > Gammaproteobacteria > Burkholderiales > JAHFRG01 > JAHFRG01. The sequence goes on from DASPRE010000061.1 coordinate 31,133, forward strand.
CGGGCACCGTCTGGGGACTCGCGAGATAGAAGAAGCGGTCAATGTGCACCCCAACATTGCAGAATGCGCCGTGGTGGGAGTAGTCGATCAACTTAAAGGACAAATGCCGCTGGCCTTCGCCGTGGCGAAAGACGCATCGAAGCTCGGAACGCCCGAAGCGCGCAAACGGTTAGAGAAGGAGGTAATGGAAACGGTAGACAAGCAACTTGGTGCCATTGGTCGCCCCAAAGCGGTCCATTTCGTGACCTTGTTGCCAAAGACACGGTCCGGAAAGGTTCTTCGACGCAGCATTCAAGCGCTGGCGGAAGGGCGCGATCCCGGCGATCTGACAACGTTGGACGACCCAGGTGCGCTCGAGCAGATACGCAGCGCGGTTTCGGGCAAATAATTAGCCCCTCAACCGCCGTTGACGAGGAGATATTACAGCGTTAAGGATCGGGTTTGGCGGAGAGAGGGGGATTCGAACCCCCGGTACGGTTTTCACCGTACACACGCTTTCCAGGCGTGCACCTTAAACCACTCGGTCACCTCTCCGCGATTGTACAATTCTACCGCGACGGGCGAAAAAAGCCCGCCTCTAGGGCGGGCTTTGTGCAATTGGATGTTTCTTCTTATCTACCGCGCATGCGCTTTCGCGGGTTCCCAGATGCTGTGATGGCGTGTTTCCGGCATAAGCATGAGACCTAGCAGGAAGCACACCGCGGGTACTGCAATCGGGTAGATCAGGGCGTTGCCGAGGCTGTGCGTAGCTTGGTAGGCTGCTGTGGTGATGAATGGCACCAGCCCGCCGCCCCAGCCATTTCCGATATGATACGGAACAGACACCGAAGTGTAGCGTATCCTTCCCGGGAAATATTCCGCTAGGAACGCTCCAATGGGTCCGTAGACCATCCCTACGTAGGACACCAAGATGAAAATGATGAAGATTGCGGTGGGATAGTTGATATTGCCCGGCTGAGTGACCTGCCCCAGCCATGAATACAGGGGATAATAGGTCAACGCCGCGAGCAACATGCCTCCCAAGATCACAGGCTTGCGGCCGATCAGGTCAGACAACCAGCCAAAGAGGATCAAGGTCGGCGTTGCAATAAGCAGCGCGAGTCCCACGATGTAGCTCGAGGTGACTACGTCCACTTTTGACACCTGCTGCAGGAAGAACAAAGCCCAGAACTGCCCGCTGTACCAGACCACACCCTGCCCGATCACCACAATGCTGGCAATCAGCACGTACTTGATATTCCTGCTAAGGAAAGCTTCCTTCCACGGGTTCTTGACCATTTCGCCCTTAGCTTTGATCGCCTGGAATACCGGTGTCTCCTGCAGTTGTAGACGGATATAGATCGCGATAGCAACCAGCACGAAGGAAAACAGGAACGGGATCCGCCATGCCCAATCGTTAAACGCGTCAGTGCCAAAGTATGCGCGGGTACCGACAATCACAGCCAGTGAAACCACGATCCCAAGCGTGGGAGAAGTCTGAAGCCAACCGGTGTAGAAGCCGCGCCGTTCATCTGGAACATGCTCGGCGACATAGGTAATGGCACCCCCATATTCGCCACCCAGGGCGAGTCCCTGGATCATTCGCAGTGAGAAGAGGACGAACGCGGCGGTCAATCCGATGGACTGGAAAGTGGGGATTAGCCCGATAAAGCCGGTGCCGATGCCCATGCCGCTCAGCGTAATCAAAAACGTGTACTTGCGGCCGACACGATCGCCCAGCCATCCGAAGAGGAATGCGCCCAAGGGACGGATTAAAAATCCAGCGGTGAACAGCGCAATCGTGCTCAGCAGGGCAGCGACAGGGTGGGTCTTATCAAAAAACTTGACCGACAAAATCGCAGCCAGGCTTCCAAAAATGTAGAAGTCGTACCATTCGATGACGTTCCCAACCGACGCGGCAATGATCACGCGCCGGAAGTCCTTCGCGAGTTGAGCTGTCATAGCTGCCTCCTC
>DASPRE010000067.1:0-3213 GCA_035624615.1 Burkholderiales bacterium
CAAAGCTCGTAATCATCTCCGCCTGCAAGCAGCGCATGCAGCGCCGCATCGTGTTTCAGGTACTTTTGCAGCACCGCGGATTTGGGCAACGAGGTAAATTCGATGACTGCGGCAACTCTTGAGCGCTCGAGAATATGTCCCAGATCGGCAAGGAGGCCGTCGGAAATGTCAATTGCCGAGTGTGCGATTCCCAGCAGAGATCGCCCGAGCGCGACTCGCACGCCGGGCGTGTTCAGTTTATTCAGGCAAATTTGCAACTCCCGCTCTTCAAGGTGTATGCGTTTTTTCAAATGCGCCAGGGCCAGCGCGGCATCTCCAAGCCTGCCTGACACCCAAATCTCGTCGCCAACCTTTGCGCCGTCGCGGCGCAGCGCTTTGCCGACCGGCACCTCACCCATGATTTGGACGCAGATATTGAGCGGCCCGCGCGCAGTGTCGCCGCCAATCAAATCCACGCGCTGTGCCCTCGCCAAATCCATAAAGCCTTTGGCAAATCGCTTTAGCCATTTTTCGTCGGCTTTGGGCAAAGCGAGCGACAGTGTTGCCCAGCGCGGAATAGCGCCCATCGCCGCCATATCGGAGAGATTAACCGCCAGTGCCTTGTTTCCCAGCTGGTAGGGATCGGCGTGAGGAAAAAAATGCGTGCCCGAGACCAGCATATCGGTGGAAACCACGAGTTCCATGCCCTTGGCCACTTTCACCAAGGCTGCGTCATCGCCCACTCCCAGAACGGCGTGGGGCGCCGGATGTGTGAAGTAACGACTGATGATTTCGAATTCAGAAAGCATGTGCTAAACGTTGTCGACGACCTGCGCCGCTCTTAAACACCCCAGGAATAACAACAGGCTAATAATCGGGACTAAAAGTTGTAATAAGTATTCATTTCACTACCGGAATATAGCACGAGGAACTGCTGGTGATTCTCCACGTTAACGAGCGTAAATGCTAGGGACGCGGTGCCAGTGTTGTCCGCAGTTCTTTGTAGAACCCGGGGTGCGTCGCCAAATATCGGGTACGGCTTGCTAAAAATTCGTGATAGGCTTCGGCCACGTTAGTGGGTGTGATTCGGTGTCCGAGCGGGCCTTCTGGCCGATCCCCAAACATCTCGGCGAGCATGAGACTACCCAGTTCATAGTTAAGGTGATATGGATCCTGCCAGTAAACAGTCTCGTGCCCGACCACTGATTCCCCAGTCCAGTCGTTGTAACCGTAAAAGTCCCACAGCTGAATATCTCCATCGTGTGCCTCTTCAGCTACAACACGCGCAATTGCTGCGATATCTGCCCAGCGCTGAGCATAGGTCCCACACAAAAAATGAAGCTCAAGCAAAAGAGCATGCTCTGGAGGGAGAAACAAGCGCAACTTGATACCTCTCGCCCGCGCGGTCTGTAACATGCTGCGCAATCCTGTGAGGTCGAGTCCTGGCCGCGGCGTGATATCAATACTAAGGAATTGCGCCGAGGGTGGCGGGTGGTCCGGAATATGGGCCAGTGTACACTGCGGGGTGCTACGCACGCGTCCAAGGAATATTTCACGGAAACGTGCTAGTACATATGCGAAATCACCGCGAGCGTAGAGGAAACGCCCTTCGCGAGTATGGCTGGAGCGCCCTCGGTGTTGCTCGAAGACGGTCCGCAATGAGTCGTTGAGCGCGGTCACAGACAACAAGAATTTTACCTGAGAAAAATTCTCGATCTCAGCAAGCCGGTGTGTGCAATCCACTCCTGGCATTGCTTGAGGTTGGATCTCGAATGCTACGCGCTTTAGATCTGTCGCCTGTGCCGCGTATTGGAAATAGCACTGTGTGAGATCCCAACCTGCCCCTGCAAAAGCGAAATTGTACCCGCTCAATTTTCCACCTTCTGTCAACGCCGGGTCGTTGGTATCGAAGCCGATTTCCGTGAGTGAACTTCCGATGACAATCGCTTGTGGGTGGATACGGGCCAGGAGCTGCGGCTTGACGTGCCGTTCGTACGGCGCGAACCGCGGCTTCACCGCATTTAACCCCGGAATCTGAATATCGCGGTAATACCAGAACGGATCTATCACACGGTTGAAACCAGCGACCAAAGCGAGCAGCAGTGCCAGCGATACAAGCAAGCCAAGCGTGTAGGTGCGGGTGGACATCAAAACTGGAAATAGATGAACTCACTCACCTCGGTGAGCGACAACACGGCAAATAACGCAACGATAACGCAGGCCGTAAGCCACAGCCTCGTCGGTCGCCACAGCCACCAGTGACCAACATTGTCGGGTTCGATCCCTAACGCCGGCCGGAATGCCCGCAGAATTTGCTGCGTGTTCGGCGCCAGCCACGCGATGAGCGCACAGATAGCAAGCCATTTTAATTGAGTAAACCCACCGAAAGTTTGCGTATTCTCAAAATGCACGCCGCACCGAGCGAGCCAAGGACCAACGAACCACCAGTTGAACCATTTGTAGGGTAATGTCACGCCATTCATACCCACCATCGCCTGCACCATTGCACCCGCATGATTTATGGAATCGGCACGAAAGAATACCCAAGCCACTACCGTTGCCGTAAATGTCAGTAATACCGCCGCCGCTTTTCCAGTGCGGCCGGGATCAATAGGCCAGCCGTAGCGCTGCCGCAAACTGCGCCATGCATGATTGATAAGCAAATACAATCCGTGTAGCCCACCCCATACGACAAAGGTCCAGTTGGCGCCATGCCAAAGACCACCGAGTAGCATGGTGATCATCACATTAATGTAGCGCCGAACGACTCCCTTACGGTTGCCACCGAGCGTGAAATAGAGATAGTCCCGCAGGAAGCGCGAAAGCGTCATATGCCAGCGCCGCCAGAAATCTATGATGGAAGCCGCTTTATAAGGTGAGTCGAAATTGAGCGGCAAGCGAACCCCGAACAACCGCGACAGACCAATCGCCATGTCGGAATAGCCGGAGAAATCGAAGTAAATCTGGAAAGTGTAGGCGAGTGCCCCGCCCCATGCATCGACCGCGGACAGAGGAAGTCCCTGTCCCACCCACTCGAATGCGGGCCGGGCGTAATACGCAACACCATCAGCGAGAACAGTTTTCTTGAAAAGCCCAATAAATAGGATTGTCAGGCCAACGGCAAAATTCTCCCAATTAAGCTGGTAAGTCTCGCGCTGCGCAAATTGCGGCATCATCTCCTTGTGATGCAGAATCGGTCCGGCGATGAGATGCGGAAAATAGCTGACGAACAAA